>NZ_CALPCM010000033.1:0-31106 GCF_943193015.1 Hominisplanchenecus murintestinalis | reverse complement strand
CTGCAGGAAATTTAAATTTCCTGCAGCACGTTTCTTTTACGAAAACAAAATATCCATCATCTTATGCCCTTCGGCAACATAATTCCCGCTCGCTTTTGCTTCTCTCTCATTATATTTCCATGTGTTTTTCTGTATCTTCCGGCTGTCATAGAGAATATACGGCACCGGATCGCTTGTATGTGTCCTCGCCCGGATCGGCGTGGGATGATCGGGAAGTATCAGAAGACGGTAATCTTCTCCCGACGCGTCAAGCCCTTCCTTTACCGGACGGATTACCCGGCTGTCCAGGTTTTCAATCGCCTTTATTTTTCGCTCAATACTTCCCTGGTGTCCCATTTCATCCGGAGCTTCTACGTGAATATATGCAAAATCATATCCCTGCTTTACAAGTGCGTCCACCGCCGCCTGCGCTTTCCCCTCATAATTCGTATCCAGACCGCCGTTTGCGCCCTCTACTTCAATATTTGCCATTCCTGCGCCTACGGCAATTCCTTTGAGCAAATCCACTGCTGAAATCATAACGCCTTTTTTATGATTCTTCTCCTCAAAGGAGGTTAAAATCGGCTTTGTGCCCGGTCCCCAAAACCAAATGCTGTTCGCCGGGTTCTTCCCCTGTGCTTTCCGCTCACGGTTAATCGGATGGTTTGCCAGGATTTCATAGCTTCTTTTCTGCATCTCACGCAAAACCCCATCCATAGGAAGATACTGCCCGATTGTCTGGCCCAGTACGTCATGCGGAGGGGTAAGTTCCGCTACCTGCCCTCTGTCCCATATCAGACAGTGACGGTAACTTGTTCCTATGTAGAACTTGTAAGTCTCATTTTCCAGCTCCTTTTTCACCGCCTCCAGAAGCACTGACGCTTCCTCTGTGCTGATTTCCCCGGAACTGTGATCTATAATCGTCTTTTCCTCATACGGCTCTTCTTCCGAAAGGGTAACGATGTTACACCGGATTGCTACGTCGGTATCTTTCATCGGTACGCCGATGCTTAATGCTTCCAGAGGAGAACGTCCCGTATAATACTTTTTCGGGTCATATCCCATCACAGACAGGTTTGCCGTATCGCTCCCCGGCTTCATCCCCTCCGGAATCGTATGTACCAGCCCAATCTCAGACATTTCTGCCAAAACATCCATCGCCGGGGTCACTGCCGCTTCCAAAGGCGTCCTGCCCCCCAGGCTTTCAATGGGTTCATCTGCCATGCCATCGCCCAGCACTACTACATATTTCATATCTATCTGCCTCCATCCCTGCTGCTTATCTCACACGGATCCTGTTAATAACTTCTCCGTACTGTTCTGCCTTCTCTTTGTATGCCGCTTCTGACATCACATCTGTGATAAATCCAAACTCGCCCTCCTGCTCAGGCAGCACAATAGGCTGAACCATGCCAAATATTGTCCTTACTTTTTCTAAATCCGTCTCCGGATTTCCCTTTACGCGTACAAAAAATTTCTTCGCAGAACTGCTGATATCCGCAAGTTCCAGTTTCTCAGGACTCCAGAAGGACATAATATTTTTATTCAAATGCCTTGCCTCATCCACGATATCGGCTGCTACTGCGCTGGCTGTCGGCAATTTTCCCGCGCCGCTTCCATAGAACATTGCATCTCCCAGCACATTCCCATGAACAAAAATTGCATTGAAAACTCCGTTTACGCTGTACAGGGGATCATCTACGCCCACGATTTCCGGCGCTACCATCGCATAGATGTTACCGTCAACTTTCCGGCTGTATGCCAGCAGTTTTACAGTCTTTCCCATTGCTTTCACATATTTGATGTCTGCCGCTGTTATTCCCGTGATGCCTTCTGTATAAATATCTTCGAAACTTACCTGGCGTCCAAATGCCAGGGAGGACAGGATCGCGATTTTCCGGCACGCATCATAACCTTCCACATCGGCCTCCGGATTTCTCTCTGCATATCCTTTATCCTGGGCTTCTTTCAATACATCTGCAAAATCAGACCCCTTTTCAAACATCTCCGTCAGAATATAGTTTGTGGTGCCGTTCAGGATTCCTGTAATCTCGTCAATCTCGTCCGCGGTGAGGGATGAATTCAGCGGCCGGATAATCGGAATACCACCGCCGCAGCTCGCCTCAAACAGATAGTTGCTGTTATTCTCGCGGGCAATCTGGAGAAGCTCTGCGCCATGCCTTGCCACGAGTTCTTTATTTGACGTGCACACGCTCTTTCCTGCCAGCAGCGCTTTCTTCGTAAAAGTATACGCCGGCTCTACACCGCCCATTACTTCTGCAATAATCCGGATTTCCGGATCATTTAAAATAATATCAAAATCATGCACGATTTTCTCCTGCACCGGATCACCCGGGAAATCCCGAAGGTCAAGCACATATTTGATGTTGATTTCCTCGCCTGCCTTTTTGTTGATGCTGCTGCTATTGGTGTTGATAACCTCCACAACTCCGCTTCCTACTGTACCATATCCTAACACTGCTACCTGTATCATCTCTAATCTTTCCTTTCTTTCGGCCCCTTCATTCCCTGGCCAGTATTTTTAAATACATAACGCCTTCTTTTCCTTCAATTTCCTTAATCATATCCGAACTGTCCCCTGTCGTGGGCAGGATGTCCACCGTCAGAGTCAGAGAAGCCACCCCGTTAATCGGGATACTCTGATGAATTGTCAGAATGTTGGCGTTATAATCCGCAACCACATGTAAAACATCTGAAAGCAGCCCCGGCTCATCATTCATCTGAATCACGAAGGTAATACTTTTCCCTCTCGCATTATCATGAAACGGGAAAATGTCATTCTTGTACTTATAAAATGAACTTCTGCTGATACCCGCCTGCTCTGTTGCCTCTTGCACCGTAACAGCCTTCTCAGATTCCAGAAGCCTTTTCGCCTCCACTACTTTCTGCAATACTTCTGGGACAGCCTTCTGCTTAACCACAAAGTATTCGCTTTTTTTCAACATAGTACCTCCCATTTGTTCGCTCTTGGAATACATCTGTTTTCACAACAAAGATATTAACACATTTAGAAAAATGGTGCAACCGTTTTTCTCCACGAAAATTTCAGTCGGAAACTGTCTCTTTTTCTGCCTGTTCTTCTTGTTTCCCTGCCTCCAGCGCAGACACCGGCTCTGCCTTTACAGATATTTCCCGAGTGAGCACAGGCTCTTCCAGAAGCCCTTTTTCCAAAAGCTTCTTCTCGGCTTTCAAATGTGCTTTATATTTTTTTTCTATCTCGCGCGCCGTCCCGGCTCCTGTCGTAAAACGGCTTTCCATACTGCCATTATGGCTCCCTGCCAGAGCGGAAGCTATCATTCCCACCAGCACGATTCCAAGCGCTACCCAGACGATTAACCGCATGCTTTCACTGCCGACTCTTATAATCGCGCTTCCCACCACAAGAACGGCTGCCAACGCATATGCACCGTTTGATATCAACGCATATCTTTTAAAAAGCCTGTTATCCCTGTCTGCTTTCTCTTCATATTCCCCGGAACTTCCCTGTTTTCTCCTCTCCGCAGATACTGACTCTTTCATCTTTTTAAACATATGACCCTCCAAGGCAAGTAAGCTTTTGGCAAGCTGCATTTTGCCGCTTTTTCTACTTATTTTAATATACTGCCTTGAATCTGTCAAATATCATGTCATCTGTTTTGCCTTCGCCGGCTTTTTCACGCTTTCTGTTATCTTCTTATGTGTTGCTTAATATTTTATTAATATTGTGTAATATAATTGACATATTTTGTCGAATCCTCTACAATAAGAGCGTACAGACATCAAACAGAAATGGAGGAATACTACATGAAAAATTATAAAAAACTTTTCATACTTACATGCGCCAGCCTGCTCTGCACAGCTATGCTCAATGGCTGTAAAGCCGCCCCGGAAAATGAAACTTCAGCCGGTACCCAGGCCGAGAGCCAGATTCAGCCTGCTACTGAAAAGCTGACAGAAACACAGGCAGTAACAGAAACCCAGAAACAGACGGAAACCATAAAACAAACGGAAACATCTACGGAAGCGCCGGACACAGAGCCTGGTTCCGACAGCGCTTCTGATGAGAAAGACCGCTATTTTTACGACGAGGCCGGAAACCGTATCCATGTTTCTCTGAATTCCGACGAAGAATGGGCAGACGAGAACGGAAAAACCTATACTTTTCTTGAACACGACATACTTGATAATGAAGGAACCCTGTACTACTATGATCCGCCGGAAGCCCGCAGCTCCACTGGAGTAAACGGCACAGATACCGGAGAGGCCGTAGACCTTTACCTCAGCGACGGTTCTTTCGTCCGTTTGACAAAAGATTCCAACGGGAACTGGGCAGACGGCAACGGCGTCACCTATACCTTAGGCGATGATGGCGCTACCGATTCAAATGGAAATTTCCATCCCTGGTAAGACGCTATTTACCATGTTAGAAATTATAAATCCGGGAACCGCTTTCTGGCGGAACCCGGATTCTTTTTATAATTGCCAAACCGGGATTTAAAAGCATCCCGACATGACCGACAGCCACAAATAAGTATAGACTTTTTAAGAAAAATGATATAGTATTAAAATATCATTCGTTCAGGAAACGATGACTTCCTATAAACTTAATCAGCAGCTCAAACAGAGCAGACATGAGGTATGAAAAGTGGAAAAGAAACGTAAATCTTTTTATTTTCTGCTAACAGTTTCTACATTGGCAATTGTCTGTTTCGTCACATTTTTTTATACTAAACAGCTAAATCAGACAATTTCGGATAATATTATCCATTCAATCAGTGAAATTGCTGAACATGATAAAACTGCTATCCAGACATACATTGAAACCTGCTGGGAGAATTTAGCTAAAATCCATCAGCGTTTTTTTTACTATAACTGCAAAACCCCACAGGATATTGAGACAGGTCTAAATCTGGAATGCGCTTCCAGCGGATTTTCACATATCTATCTTATCGCAGAGGACGGCGCCGTTTATACGGATAAGTATGCCTCCTGTATTCCCGGTGACCACGCCGCAAACGGAGCGCAGGATTTCCTTTCGTATTTTCTAAATGACACGGAAAAGGTTGTCGCACGGTTCGAAGGCAACATTCAGAATACGGACGGTGAAAAAGAAAACATCCTGTACGGCATCCGTTTGAAGGACTCCAAAATCGGCGGAAAGAAAATGTCAGCTTTGATTGGAATCAGCGACATCTCATCTATCCGTGATAATATGGTTATTGACAGTTTTATCAAGAATGGTGAAGCCCGCGGGCACAGCGCCCTTATTGATATGAACGGCGACTATATCGTAAATATTAACAAGGAAATTTACCTGAATAAGAGGAATAACCTATTTAAACATTTATCGGAGTCCCGGGATTCTGAGTTTTCAAATGAGGAAGTCCGGCAGCGGCTTAAAAACCTGGAAACTTTCGGATTTTATCATGCGCATGACGGTGAAAAATATAGGGAATTATTTTATTTCATGCCATTTGGGAATGAAATAAATCTGTATTTTACTATGTCTGTAAACGAAGAAGTTTTCATGGAACAGACCAGGGCATTTGTTACTATGAGCATGGTTATGCTGGCAATCTGCATCGCGACTGTAATCGGCATGCTGCTGGTCATGATGAGATATCAGCTGAAAACCATAAGGGCATCAGAAAAAGCAAAATCCCAAAAGGAATTCCTTTCTAACATGAGCCATGAAATACGTACCCCTCTAAACGGTCTAATCGGTATGAATCACCTGCTCCTGGCAAATATCGACGATGACACCCGGAAGCCGCAGATTAAAGAATGGCTGAGAAAATCTCACAGCACGGCAAATTACCTTTTGTCCCTGGTAAACGATGTTCTGGATATGTCCAAACTTCAGGCCGGCAAAGTTGATATTATAAACGAACCACTCTCTCTGCCTGTACTGATTGATGAAATTTCTTCCATGCAGGCAGATAATATTAAAAACCGCGGTGTGGAATTTATTGTCGAAAAAAAACTGACAGAACCTTACATTGAGGGTGATGCCACCCGTATCAAACAGATTCTGATGAACATTATAGGGAATGCCGCTAAGTTTACGCCGAAAGGCAAATATATCCGTTTTTCCGTAACCCAGGAAAAAACAGACGCTATGCATGTGACCACAATTTATCAGTGCGAAGACGCAGGAATCGGCATATCAAAAGAATACATCTCTCAAATTTTTGACCCTTTCAGCCAGGAAAGGAACCGGAATACAAACGGAGTGAAAGGAACCGGGCTTGGAATGGCAATCAGCAAGCTGCTGACAAACGCCATGGGCGGCAACATCACTGTAGAGAGTGAACTTCATGTCGGAAGTACCTTTACCGTCACGATTCCCTCTGTCATTGTAAAAGATATCCCGGAACACCAGAAACAATTTGAGAAAGAAAATACTTCCGAGGACGATACCCTGGCGGCAGATAAAGAAAGTAATCGCCCCGTAAAAGTCCTGGTCGCTGAAGATGTCGAACTAAACGCTGAAATCCTGCTGGAGATTTTGGAAATGGAAGGTTTCGAAACCTCCCTTGCGAAAAACGGCATAGAAGCTGTGGAACTGTTCTCTGCCTCTGCAATAGGTGAATTTGATATTATCCTGATGGATATGCAGATGCCTGTCATGGACGGCTGTACCGCATCCATGGAAATTCGAAAACTGGAACGGGCTGATGCTAAATCCGTCATGATTTATGCATGCACCGCCAACACATTTCAGGAAGACAAAGAGCGCGCCCTGGCAAGCGGTATGAACGATTTCCTAACAAAACCTATTGATATAGATATCCTTTTGAAAAAAATAGAGAATACAGCAAAGCAATTATGAAACTCAAAAAACGCGAAAAGACCGCTGCCCATTCCAGCGGCCTTTTCATATATTCCAATCATATCCTATTGACCGCCGCCCCGTTTCTCTCAGGAATGCGCTATACCCGCGGCAATCATCCGGGCAATCTCTTCGGCAGATTCCTGTTTTCCTTTCTCCTGCCACATAAGGAACACATTGAGCAGCGCGCCTCCGTAAAAATATAACTCGTAATCCGGAATTTTATAATGCGGCAGAATCCGATTCATCATATATTCGTTCATGGCGTCAATAACAATATAATACAGCTTCGCATGAACCAGTTTCAGAATAAATCCGGCATACTGGTCAAAGTATTTCAATGCATGTATAATACTTTCCACGTCATGGAACTTCCCGTACTTCCCTTTCCCGGAAATACATTCTCTCACATATCCGGCAACAATCTCATGGAAAAAATCTGCCAGCGCATCCTCTTTGCTTTCATAATAATGATAAAAAGTCATCCTGGACACGCCTGCCTTTTTTACGATATCCGAAATCTTTATTGCACTGTACGCCTTTTTGTCCATAAGGGCAAACACGGCCTCACCTATGCACATTCTGGTAAATCTTGTCCTTTTATTATAATTCTTTGAAAATAAATTTGGCATCAGCGCGTTCCTCCGAAGGATATTCTGCTGTATATCATAACATACCTGCCGCCCTTATGGAAGCAGCCCATTGATAACCTCTGCCACAGTTTCTATCCTGTCTGATTTATATGCGTCTGCGCCGCAGAAGATTAATCCGTTTTCTGTATCTCCCTTCACCGCACGGATGAGCGATTCGGTAATACAGTAAGGAATCGCCGCCGGGTTACACTTTTTCAGGCAGCGGCGGCACTTTTTCGGTGGGATATTCTCACCGTACATAACGCGTTCTGTAAATTGGTTCCTGACTGCTCTTCCCGGCATTCCGACAGGGCTTTTTACCAGGATGATATCTTCCTTCTTTGCATCTATATAGGCTTTTTTGTACGCCTCTGCGGCGTCGCATTCTTTCGTCACAACGAATTTACTGGCCGCCTGGACGGCGTCTGCCCCCAGGGCAAATGCCTGGCTGGACAGTTCCCTGCTGCTGATTCCCCCTCCCAGGACTACCGGGATTTTCTTCTTAAACTGTTCTTCATACTGACGGATCCTTTCTATCATTCTTCTGATTTCAGCTTTATAGCTGTCTCCGTTAAGTCCCTCCAGCTGTTCTTTGGTAAATCCCAGATGCCCTCCTGCCTTTGGCCCTTCTATTACAATAAAGTCAGGTACACGGCTGTATTTTTTTGCCCAATACTGAAGAATCACCCTGGCCGATTTCTCCGTTGAGACAATGGGCGCAAGCTTGATGGGATGACGCCCTGTAAGAGCCGGAAGCTCTGCCGGAAGCCCTGCTCCCGATACGATAAAGTCCGCGCCAAGCTTTACTGCCTGTATGACATACTCTTTATAATGGCGCATCGCAGCCATAATATTAAATCCGAGAACGCCTCCGGGCGCAGCAGCGCGCGCTTTTTTTAATTCCTTTCCCATAGCCCGCAGGTTTGCCTGAAGGGGATTCTCGTCAAAATCCTCTTCCCTAAAGCCAATCTGCGCCGCAGAAATCGTGCCCGCGCCGCCTTCTTTTGCTACCGCCCCGGCAAGCCCTGATAAACTAACGCCGATTCCCATCCCGCCCTGGAAAATCGGTTTTTTCAAAATCAAATCGCCTATTTTTAAAGGTTCCATTTTCCTTCTCCCATACATTCTACATCCTGCGAAACCGTCCATACCTCTGACTGCACAGTTCCTCCCCGTCCATCGCGCCATAACTGTCCAGGAATTCCCGGATTTTCAATTCTATCTGGCCGGTCACTTCCTCCAGGTTTTCTCTGGAAAAATCCTCCGGCTCTGCAAAGACATGCTCTACGATTCCTGCTTCCAGAAGGTGGCGGGCTGTCAGCTTCATTACCTCTGCCGCCTGCTGCGCCCTCTTACTGTCTTTCCACAAAATACTTGCAAAACCTTCAGGAGACAAAATAGAATATACAGAATTTTCTAACATCCATACTTCATTAGCCACGGCAAGCGCCAAAGCGCCGCCGCTTCCGCCTTCTCCGATAACAATCGAAAGGATTGGCACTTTCAGCCCCGACATCTCATAAATATTTCTGGCAATAGCCTCTCCCTGTCCGCGCTGCTCGGCTTCCAGCCCGCAGAATGCCCCTGGTGTGTCGATTAGGCAGATAACCGGCCTTCCGAATTTCTCTGCCTGCTTCATCAGGCGCAGGGCTTTCCGATATCCTTCCGGCGAGCACATTCCGAAATTGCGTGCTACATTGTCCTTTGTATTTTTTCCCTTTTCCTGGGCAATGACCGTCACCGGAATTCCATGAAAATATGCAAGCCCCGCCATAACTGCTTTATCATCCGCAAAACATCTGTCTCCATGAAATTCATAAAATCCGTCAAACAGCCTGTCAATATAATCGCTTCCTGCCGGCCTGTCTTTATCTCTTGAAAGCAGCACACATTCCCAGGCGTCATCCCCCTGCCGGCATGCTTTTTTCGCCGCGCGGCCAGGCGTGCTTTTATCTGCTGCCGCCAGACATGAAGAACGCTCCTCTTTTCTATGCATCCGTAAAATGCTGCCAAGTACATCCCTTAGCTCATCCCGCTCTACAATCCTGTCTATAAATCCATGTTCCAGAAGGAATTCTGACCTCTGGAACCCTTTCGGCAGTTTCTGCCTTATCGTCTGTTCAATAACTCTGGGTCCTGCAAAGCCAATCAGCGCCCCCGGCTCTGCCAAAATGATATCACCCTGCATAGCAAAGCTGGCAGTAACGCCTCCCGCAGTAGGGTCTGTCAATACGGTGACATACAAGAGCCCCGCATCACTAT
Organism: Hominisplanchenecus murintestinalis; assembly: GCF_943193015.1. Taxonomy (NCBI): domain Bacteria; kingdom Bacillati; phylum Bacillota; class Clostridia; order Lachnospirales; family Lachnospiraceae; genus Hominisplanchenecus; species Hominisplanchenecus murintestinalis. The sequence goes on along the minus strand of NZ_CALPCM010000033.1, from coordinate 21,401 downwards.
GCCGTTTCAGCGCTGCCGATGTTTTTGCCATCTGCATCAGAGAATGGATGCCCTCCTGCATTCTGGCGCCTCCGGAACACGCGAAAATGATAATTGGAAGCCTTTCTTTTTCAGCTCTTTCTACAGCTCTCGTAATTTTCTCACCTACGGCGCTCCCCATGCTGGCCATAAGAAACCTGCTGTCCATGACGCAGAGCGCCGTTTCCGTGCCGCCAATCCGGCATTTTCCGGTTACTACCGCCTCTTTCAGCCTGGTTTTCAGCCTTGCAGCCGCAAGTTTTTCTTCGTATCCCTGAAATTCCATTGGATTTCCGCCTGCAAACTCCCTGTCCCATTCCGTGAAGCTGCCTTCATCTGCCACGCGCTTAATACGCTCATAAGCTTTTACCTTGAAATATCCTCTGCACTTTGGGCACACGTAATAGTCTCTGCGCACATCCTCCGCCACAATGACCGCGCCGCACTTTTTGCATTTACAAAGCAGCCCTTCCGGCACCTCCGGTTTTTTTCCTCTCGCAGTAAAAAATCTCTTATTTGTTTTCTTAAATACATGATCCAGATCCATTCCCATCACCTCTGCATATTTTCAAGAAATCCGATATCCACATTCCCTGCCAGAAATTCCGGATGATTTAAGATACCGTACTGATAGTCAATATTTGTATCTACACCCTCTATAATCATTTCCCCCAGCGCACTCTGTATTTTTCGGATAGCTTCTTTCCTGCTCTTTGCCCACACACTGATTTTTCCAATCATGGAATCATAAAAAGGCGGAATTGCATAACCGCTATAAATAGCAGAATCAACCCGCACCCCTTTTCCAGCCGGAAGATGAAGCCCCGTAACCGTCCCCGGACATGGACGAAAACCTTCTTCCGGTTTCTCCGCATTAATCCGGACTTCGATGGAATGCCCTGCAATCTTCACTTCCTCCTGCGTATAGGACAGCTTTGCTCCCGCTGCAATCCGTATCTGTTCCTTTATCAAATCAATCCCTGTAATCCATTCCGTAACCGGATGCTCCACCTGGATACGGGTATTCATTTCCATAAAATAAAATCTTCCGTCTCTCTCTAAAAGAAACTCAATCGTTCCGGCGCCTACATAGCCTGCCGCCTTTGCCGCCCGGACGGCTGTTTCTCCCATTTCTCTGCGGAGCTTCTCTGACAATGCGCCGCAGGGCGCCTCTTCAATCATCTTCTGATGATTTCTCTGGATAGAACAGTCCCGTTCTCCCAGATGAATCACATTTCCGTGGCTGTCCGCCAGAATCTGAACCTCGATATGCCGCGGACGTGTGAGATAATGCTCCACATACATGGCTGTATCTCCAAAAGCGTTCTTTGCTTCGGTTTGGGCAACATAGAAACTTGCTTCAAATTCGGCCTCATCCGCAGCCATCCGCATTCCCTTTCCGCCGCCGCCAAGCACTGCTTTAATCATCACCGGATATCCTGCTTCCCTGGCTGCTTCCAGCCCGGCTTCCGCATCATAAACCGCACTGTCACTTCCGGGAATCACCGGCACATGGGCGCCCTTCATTGTCATGCGTGCTTCCTGCTTATTTCCCAGCCTGGAGATAATCCCGGAAGGCGGTCCGATAAATACGATATTACACTTTTCACACAGCTCTGCAAATCTGCTGTTTTCCGACAAAAGCCCATAGCCCGGGTGAATCGCATCCGCACCCGATACCACAGTCGCGCTGATAATTTTCTCCATAGCCAGATAGCTGTCTGCAAGCGCCGCCGGGCCAATGCATATCGCCTCGTCCGCAAGCTTCGCGTGAAGCGCCTCCCTATCTGCCTCAGAGTATACTGCAACGGTTTCAATCCCCATCTCCCGGCATGCCCGGATGACGCGCACCGCAATCTCCCCCCGGTTTGCAACAAGAACTTTCCTAATCATGCCCATTCTCTCCTAATTCACCATAAATGTCAGCTCTGCCTGTACGACAACCTTTCCGTCTACACTGGCTGATGCCTCGCCTATTCCCACCGGGCCTTTTTTCTTAATAATTCTCGTTTCCAGGCGCAGCTTATCTCCCGGAACGACTTTCCCTTTAAATTTACATTTATTAATTGCGCCAAAGTATGCCGTTTTCCCTTTATTTTCCGGCAGGGACAGAATCGCTACTGCTCCCGTCTGTGCCAGGGCTTCTACTGTAAGCACTCCCGGCATAACAGGTTCCTGCGGAAAATGCCCGGCAAAGAAATCTTCCCGGTATGTTACGCATTTATACCCCACTGCATACTCCCCCGGTTCATAATCTTCAATAGCATCCAGCAAAAGAAACGGATGTCTATGGGGAATGATTTCTTTTATCTGATTAATATCCAAATGTTTCATCGCTTCCTCCTGTTCCCCCGGACACAGGCGTGATGACAAATAATGTCTGTCCGTACTCCACGGCGTCTCCATTCTTCACCGGAATTTCCTCTACCACTCCGTCACATTCACATTCAATTTCATTCATCAGTTTCATAGCTTCTACAATTCCCAGTGTCTGTCCTTTCCTGACTGTGTCGCCTACAGATACGAAAGGCGGTGCATCTTCTGCCGGAGCCGCATAAAAAATTCCTACCAGCGGGGATTTGACCTGCCTTCCCTCCGCAGCGGCTGTTTCGGCAGCATCCTCCAAACCCTCTTCCTTTCCTGATGTCAGTATCGCCGGAGCCGTTACCTGCGCCTTTTCCCAGCTTTTTTTCATTCTGATTTTCGTTCCGCCCTCTTCATAGCAGAAACTGTCTACTTTCGATTTTGAAACACATTCTACCAGCTTTAAAAGATTTTCAAATTCCATCAGCCAAACCTTTCTTTAATCCTTATATTCTTTTAACAAAAGCGACGCGTTATGCCCGCCGAACCCCAGGGAATTCGTAAGCACGCAGCTCAGTTTCTTTTCCACCGGGGCGCCAATTGCATAATTCAGGCTGCACTCCTCATCTGTGGCTTCTGTTCCCATCGTCTGATGGATATACCCCTCCTCTATAGACTTCACGCACACGATAAACTCTACGCCGCCTGCCGCTCCCAGCAGATGTCCTATCATAGATTTCGTAGAATTTATAACTACCCGCCCTGCCGCTTCCCCCAATGCCTTTCTGATGGCTCTTGTCTCAAATAAGTCATTATGGTGCGTGCCTGTTCCATGAGCATTGATATAATCTACCTGCGATGGCAGAACGCCCCCCTCCTGCATGGCAAGCTCCATGGCTTTTGCCGCGCCGCTTCCATCCTCACAGGGTGAAGTCACATGAAATGCATCTCCCGCAGCGCCATAACCGGCGATTTCCGCATAGATATGCGCCCCCCGCCTTTTCGCGTGCTCCAGCTCTTCTAACACGACAACTCCCGCGCCTTCTCCCAGTACAAAGCCTTTCCTGTCCTTGTCAAAAGGAATAGACGCCCTAAGGGGATTCGTCTCTGTAGAAAGTGCAGTAAGCGCCTGAAATCCGGCCACCCCCGTAGGGTCGATACAGCTCTCCGCGCCGCCCGCAAACATAATATCCGCATCGTCATATTGGATTGCCCGCAGAGCGTCCCCGATACAGTTCGTCCCTGACGCACAGGCTGTTACTACATTTGTACACTTCCCTCGCAGTCCCAGCTGGATAGAAATATTTCCCGCCGCCATATTAGAAATCATAAGCGGAACCATCAGAGGATTCACCCGGTTCACCTTGCCATTCAGGATTTTCTCATATTCTTTTTCAATCGTATGCAGGCTTCCGATTCCGGAACCAACGATGACGCCTGCGCGGAAAGGGTCTTCCTTTGCCATATCCAGCCCGGAATCTTCCAACGCCTCCTTTGCAGCCGCTACCCCATACTGGGAAAATAGCTCCATACGCCTTGCAGCTTTAAAGTCCATCCTGTCGGCTCCTTTAAAGCCCTTTACCTCAGCCGCAAGCTTCACTTTATAATCCGTAGTATCAAACCTGGTAATTTCTCCAATGCCAACCTTTTTCTCCCGGATACTTTTCCAGAACTCCGGCACAGTATTACCGATAGGGGTCACTGCCCCCATTCCCGTCACAACAACTCTTCTTTTCATACTTTCCTCACTTCCGGCACATTTTCTGTTACTGTTTGCGCAGCTCATTCATTTCCTGCGCAAGCCAAGTGTCACATCACCATTCCGCCGTCTACATGGATGACCTGCCCGGTAATGTATTCTGCATCGTCTGAAGCAAGGAACCCCACTGCTTTCGCCACATGCTCCGGGCTTCCAAACCTGCCAAGCGGAATCTGCCCAATCACCGTTTCCCTTACTCTCTCACTCAGTTTCTTTGTCATATCCGTTTCAATAAATCCCGGAGCGACCGCGTTCACCGTGATGCCGCGTCCTGCCAATTCCCTGGCCGCTGTTTTCGTCATGCCGATAACCCCTGCCTTGGAAGCCGCATAATTCACCTGCCCTGCGTTTCCCGTGACTCCTACCACCGAAGCTATATTAATAATCCGGCCGCTTCTCTGCTTTAACATCTGCCGGGATACAAACCGCATTGTATAGAAAGTTCCTTTCAGGTTTGTATCAATCACGGCGGAAAAATCTTCTTCCGTCATTTTCATCAAAAGGTTATCCCTTGCAATCCCCGCATTATTCACCAGAATATCAACTGCCCCGTATTTCTCTGCTACCCGGCGTATAAACTCCTCACATGCGCTGTAACCAGACACATCACATCCATAGCTTTCCGCTGCGCCGCCTTTATCCTTTATTTCCTTTACTACAGCTTCTGCCGCTTCCTTAGCCCCATGATAATTCACAATCACATCGGCTCCTCTCTCTGCCAGCTCCAAGGCAATTGCCTTTCCGATTCCCCTGGATGCGCCTGTCACAATTGCTGTTTTTCCATTTAACATAATCTGCACCCAATATTCTCCATGTCATCCCACGTGGAAATGTGATACACGGATACTTCCTTATTTATTTTTTTCAAAAACCCTGTAAGCGTCCTTCCCGGCCCGATTTCCACAAAGGTATCCACGCCGTCCGCAATCATATACTCCATACTCTGCTGCCACCTCACCGGGGAGGATACCCCTCTGGAAAGCAGCCCGCATATCCTGTCTGCATTCTCTACTTTCTCTGCCGTCACATTCGCCACATAAGGAACCTCCAAAGGATGTACAGAAATTTTCTCTATTTCCTTTTTCAGCTCTTCTCCTGCCGGAACCAGAAACGGTGAATGAAAAGGGCCGCTGACATTTAAGGGAACTGTTCGTTTCGCCCCTGCTGTTTTCAGCCGCTCTGCCGCCGCCTTAACGCTTTCCTTCTTTCCTGTAATTACAATCTGTCCCGGGCAATTATAGTTTGCTATGGACACGCCTTCCATCTCCCTGAGAATCTTTTCTGCCGCTTCTGTCTCCATCCCCAGTATGGCGCACATGCCCCCTTCTCCTTCGGGAACCGTATTCTGCATAAGAATCCCGCGCTTTCTGGCAAGACGAACAGCATCCAGGCTGTTAAAAGCCCCTGCCGCCGCCACTGCCGCATATTCCCCAAGACTCAATCCTGCCGTTATATCCGGCTTCACGCCCCGCGCCGTCAGCTCCAGCGTCATCGCGAGGCACACTGAAACCATAGCCGGCTGTGTATATTCCGTCTTATTTAATCTTTCATCTTTTCGGAAACATACCTCTTTTAAATGAAAGTCCAGGCAACCCTCCACCTTATCCAGAAAGCTTTTTGCCAAGCTGCCGTTTTCATAAAAATCAGCGCCCATTCCTGCCTGCTGCGCTCCCTGTCCCGGATAAAGAAACGCTATTTTACACATATGCCCCTGCTCCTTTCAGCAAAGCATCTGTTTCTTGCACAAGACTGTCTATCAGCTGCCTGCAGCTTATTTCTTCTTTAACCAGCCCGGCAATCTGCCCGGACATTACGCTTCCATGCTTAATATCCCCCTCCTGAACCGCTTTGCGCAGCGCGCCCAGTGTCAGATATTCCAGTTCCTCAAGAGAAGCGCCCGCACTTTCCATCTCCTGGTACTTTTTTGTCATTTCATTTCTCAGAGTCCGTACCGGATGTCCTGTGCTCCGTCCGGTCACACGGGTGTCAATATCCCTCGCTTTTACAATTCTGTCTTTGTAGTTCTGATGTACCTGACACTCCTCTGTCACAACGAAACGTGTCCCTATCTGTACACCCTTTGCTCCCAGCATAAGCGCCGCCGCAATCCCTCTTCCATCCGCGATTCCGCCCGCCGCTACTACCGGAACAGACACTTCATCCGCTACCTGAGGTACTAAAGCCATCGTCGTACTTTCTCCAATATGTCCGCCGGACTCACAGCCTTCTGCCACAACTGCATCTGCGCCGCATCGCTGCATCCTCTTCGCCATAGCCACGGAAGCAACTACCGGAATTACCTTGATTCCTTTTTCTTTCCACATATCCATATATTTTTCCGGATTCCCCGCACCGGTAGTTACTGCTGCCACGCCCTCTTGAGCGATTACTTCCGCAACAGCCTCCGCGTGCGGGCTCATAAGCATTACGTTTACCCCAAAAGGATTCGACGTCCGTTTTTTTGTCTCGCGAATCTGCTCCCTGACCCATTCAGCGGGTGCGTTTGCCGCGCCGATGATTCCCAGTCCCCCGGCTTCGGATACAGCCGCCGCCAGATGATACTCCGCCACCCACGCCATTCCTCCCTGGAAAATTGGATATTTGATTCCCAACAGCCTAGTTAATTCTGTCTGCATATCTCTGCCCCGCCTTTACTTATTCCTGATGCTTTTCAATATACTCCATAACATCCGCCACTGTCTGCAGCTCCTCCAAATCCTCAGAAGGGATTTCTATACCGAAGCTTTCCTCCAGCGCCATTACCATTTCAAACAAGTCAAGGGAATCTGCATTCAAATCCTCTTTAAAAGAAGTCTGCACAGTAATCCCTTCTTCCTCTACGCCTAAATTTGCTGCTACAATTGCTCTGATTTCTTCAAACATGTCTTTTCTCCTCTTTATTTTTCTTAATAATCTGCAATATCTTAGCCCTCTGCCCGGGCAATCGCGGTTTCCGGGAAAGTTTACCGCTTACACCGGCAATCTACTTCCATGTAACAATCACTGCTCCCCATGTAAGCCCGCCGCCGAATCCGGCAAGAACAATCCTGTCGCCGGAGCGCAGCTGCCCCCGTTCTTTCATTTCATAAAGCAGAATCGGAATGCTTGCAGACGAGGTATTTCCATACTCCTGCATATTCATGGGGAATTTGGAAACAGGCTCTTCCAGGCGTTTTGCCGCGGCCTCCACAATCCTTTTATTTGCCTGATGAAGAATGTAATATTTAATATCGCCTTTCTTCATCCGGTTTTCGGAAAGAACGTTTTCAATAACCTGCGGCACTTTTCTTACCGCAAACTTAAATACCGCCTGCCCATCCATCTGCATGTAATATTCTCTGCTGCCATAATCTTTTCCGCCTTCGTTAAAAGGACTCCTGTCGTGCCTGCTCTGCAGAGTGAGCGCGCTTCCCTGGTTCCCGTCGGAATAAACTGCCGGAGCGAACGTTCTTCCCTCTGCTGCCGTAACCACTGCCGCCCCTGCTCCGTCTCCGAACAAGATGCAGGTTCCTCTGTCACTCCAGTCTGTAAGGTTTGAAAGGCATTCGCTTCCCACGATTAAGATGTGCCGGAACATGCCGCTTTCAATATAAGCGCATGCCGTGATATACGCCATAAGAAACCCACTGCACGCTGCGCTCAAATCAAAACACGCTGCATTTGCGGCTCCTATTTCTTTTTGCACTTCACAGGCTGTACAGGGCATAATCCTCATAGGGGAAATCGTAGACACGATAATCAAATCTAAATTTCCCGCCTCCATGCCCGCATCCTCCAGCGCCCCTTTCGATGCCTTTACCGCCATAGAAACTGTAGTGTCCTCCACTGCGATATGTCTTCTCCGGATTCCTGTTCTTTCCAAAATCCATTCATCGCTGGTTTCCACAAATCTCTCCAATTCTCTGTTATCTATTGCATTGTGCGGCACATAAGCACCAATTCCTTTTATCTTGCCAGTCATCTCACAGCCCCTGTCATTTATAGTTATCACTTCCAACAGGATAAATTTTACCAAAACTGTTCCCAAATACAATTTACAAAAATGGGGGAAATGTAAATTTTTCCCTCTGCAAAAAAAATAGAAGCACTAAATGCTCCTATTTCTTAACTCAGTCAAAGCCCCCGCTGCAAGCAGCAGGGCATCAAACTTGAAACGCCCCAAAGGGCGGGGTATTTGACTCTCGCGGCAGTCGCCAAATGCCTGCAAGCAGTCACTTGGCTTATTGCTCACGGGAATAAATTGCTCAAAAGCGCCGTATCTGGTCGGTATCCTCTTCTCCTGTTTTTGTAATCGAACGGATTTCCACATCGTAACTGTAATTTTCATTTACTTTGACGGTTACGCGCTCTCCTACCCTGTGACGCAGGATTGCCTTCCCAATGGGAGACTCCGTGCTAATCAGCCCCGCCAGTGAATTTCCCCGGATACTTGTAACCAGGCGATACGTCTCTTCTTCATCGTCATCCTCACAGTAAACTACAACCGTATCATTGATGCCTACCTCATCCGGCCTGGATTCATCTGAAATAATCTGGGCATTCTTTAACATACGCTCCAGATAACGGATTCTGCTCTCATTTGCATTCTTATCCTTTTTCGCCGCGTGATATTCAAAGTTCTCGCTCAAATCTCCATGCGCCCTGGCTTCTTTTACAGCCTCCAGCGCTTCTTTACGCACCACCAGTCTCCGGTGCTCAATCTCCTGTTCAATTTTCTTTACATCGCTTCTTGTCAGCTTTTCTCCCATTTCCTGCCTCTTTCTTCTACGCGAGATACTCTTCCCACTCTTTTTCCTTAAAGCCTGTGAGCACAAACGTATCTCCCACCACTAATGGACGCTTCACCAGCATCCCGTCCGTTGCCAGAAGGGCATACTGCTCTTCCTCTGTCATTCCCGGCAGTTTATCTTTCAATCCCAGCGCCCTGTAGCTCTGCCCGCTGGTATTGAAGAAACGTTTGAGCGGCAAATTGCTTTTCTGATGAAATGCCTTTAATTCCTCTTCTGTAGGACTTTCTTCTTTGATATGCCGCGATACGTATTCCACCTCATGGGCATCCAGCCATTTTTTTGCTCTCTGACAGGTCGTGCATTTCGGATATTCTATAAATAATACCATCTTATTCTCCAGCCTTTCTCTCTGTCTCTTTCTTCGTCTCAGATTCCTTTTTCGATTCCGGTTCCTTCTCCGTCCCGGACTCTTTCTCTGTCTCAGTCTCCTTTTCTGTCCCACTCTCTTTTTCTGTCACGCTCTCAGCTTCTGTTTCGCTCGCCGTCTCAGACTCTGCCTGTTCAGCGGCCTCCTTCGCATCTGCCATTTCTTCAAAACTTGGAAAATCTATAACAGAAATAATATTCTGCTCGCTATCCGAAATATCCCCGGTATAAGATACCACGATATTCCGCCCCTTCTTCATGCCCTTAGCAAAATACATCCGGGTATTCATAATCCCAAATGTCCATTCCTTATTGCTGCCTGTGATTGTAATGGTCATGTTGTTGCGGTCTATGGATTTGATTTTCCCCTTGGTATTCTTTATTTTCCCGGCATCATCTTCTGCGGCGCTTTCCGACTCAGGCTCCGAGGTCTTGCTTTCCGTTTCTGCTTCGCTCTCCGTCTCGCTCTCTGTCCCTGTTTCTGATTCCCTTTGGCTCTCCTGTTCCGTACCGGTTTCTGATTCGCTTTTCCCTTCTGTCTCTTTCCTGCTTTCTGTCTCACTCTCCGGCTCGCTCAGCTCCTGTACGTCTGCAGAATCTGCCGCCCGTAGAACTACAACATCTGTATCCCTATTATCTGCATACAGCTTTTCTCCCATATACTGCACCGATACCAGATTTCCCACACGGAAACCTCCCCGGAAATCCAGTTCTACATTTTCTATTGGAAAAATAATTTCATTCCCATTATCAGACAATACCGTAAGCTGCTGTAAATCTATATCCACCAGCGAACCTACTATCGTATTCACCTCCCAGGACGCTGTGGCTGCCTCTGTCTGGGTTTCCGTCTCAGTTTCGGATTCCGTCTGCGTTTCCGTCTCTGTCTGGGTTTCTGTTTCTGTCTCTGTTTCCGTTTCTGTCTCTGTTTCCGTTTCTGTCTCCGTCTGTGTTTCTGCCTGTGTCTCCTGCTTCATAACCTCTTGTGTCTCTTCCGCCTTCTTCGTACTGCATCCCGCAATAGACAGACACACTGCAAGCATCAGACACACTGTTCTTTTTTTCATAAATAATCCCCTCCGTTTAGACTCTGCTTTTCATATCTCTAAATCTCCTTACGATTATAGGCTCATACGGGGACAAATACAAGCAAGTTCAGAAAAATTTCAGAAAAAAATTGCGGTTTATCTGTCCTCAAAAACCGCTCTGCTTTTTGAGGGTTTACAGAAAATAAATTCAGTAGTATAATTTATCGGAAAGAACTGCAAAAGAACGGGCGAAGGTATTCCTTCGTCCTCTTTTATAAAAGGAGTGAAAATTATGACAAAGATTGACATTATTTCCGGCTTTCTGGGCGCCGGGAAAACTACACTGATCAAGAAACTGCTGCAAGATGCTTTTCAGGGACAACAGATTGTCCTGATTGAAAATGAATTCGGAGAAATCGGTATTGACGGCGGCTTTCTGAAGGACGCAGGCATCGAAATCCGGGAGATGAATTCCGGCTGTATCTGCTGCTCCCTGGTAGGCGATTTCGGCGCCGCATTACAAGAAGTTGCTGAAAAATACCATCCTGACAGAATCATCATCGAGCCTTCCGGAGTGGGTAAGCTTTCCGATGTTATTCATGCCATTGAAAATCTGAACTCTGATGCTGTTCTCAACAGCGCCGTAACCGTAGTAGATGTATTAAAATGTAAAATGTACCTTCGCAATTTCGGCGAATTCTTCAAAAACCAGGTGGAAGCTGCAGGAACCATTATCCTGAGCCGCACCGACATGGAAAAAGCCACCCCGGATAAAATCGAACAGGCGATTTCCATAATCCGGGATCTGAATCCTGACGCAACTATCATCACCACGCCGGCAGAACATCTTGAGGGAAAGAAAATCCTGGATACCATTGAGGGCGTGAAAACCGACCTTACACATATAGACAAAGAACCGAAACATCATCATGAACACTGTTCCTGCGGATGCCACAGCCATAATGAGCATGAACATGACAAAAGCTGCGGACATGAACATCACCATGAACACGATGAAAGCCGTGAACATGAACATCACCATGAACACGATGAAAGCCATGAACATGAACATCACCATAAACACGATAAAAGCTGTGAACATGGGCACCACCATAAACACCATCATGAGCATGGCGACAACTGCTCATGCGGATGCCACGGGCATGAGCATCACCACCATCATGCAGATGAGGTCTTTACAAGCTGGGGATTTGAAACCGCCCGGAAATACAGCCGTGAGGAAATTTTATCTATTCTCAAAACTCTCTCTGAAGACAGTTCTTTCGGTATGATTTTGCGCGCCAAAGGAATGCTGGAAGCCCCGGACGGAACCTGGATGTATTTCGACATGGTGCCGGATGAATTTGATATTCGGAGCGGAAGCCCTGAATACACCGGGCGTATCTGTGTCATCGGTTCTCAGATGGATGAGGGCAAGCTGAAATCTTTATGGTCTGCAAAGTAAAAATGGGGGAACAATTATGAGTGATTTTAATATTTCCGTCCCTGTATATCTGATAAACGGTATATTAGAAAGCGGGAAAACTTCTTTTTTAAATTTTACGATACGCCAGGATTACTTTCAGATTGATGACCTTACTCTTCTGATTACCTGCGAAGAAGGTGAGGAAACGTTTGATGAAAAGGAACTTCTCAAATACAATACTGTACTGGAAATTATCGAAAACCCCTCTGATTTTACATTCGAATACCTGCGTACGCTTCACAGAAAATACCACCCGGATCGTGTGCTCCTGGAATATAACCCTCTTTGGGGTACTCAGACACTGCGAGGCATGAAACTCCCTCTCGGCTGGGGGATTTCCCAGGAAATCGTACTGGTTGACGGCAGCAGTTATCAGATTTACCGCAACAATATGCAGTCTGTTTTCTCGGAAATGGTAAGGAACGCAGACATGGTGATTTTTAACCGCTGCAAAGCAAATGACCCGCTGACGGATTACCGCCGGGGGCTGAAAGTCGTAAATCCTTCCTGCGAAATCAGCTTTGAAAATGACGAAGGCGAGCTTATTGATTTATTTGAGGATTCTGTTCCTTACGATATGGATGCCAGCCCGATCGAAATCGCCGATATGGACTATGGTATCTTTTATGTAGATATGGACGAGCACCCGGAACGTTACGCAGGCAAGACGGTCCGCTTCCGGGCACGCGCCATGAAAAGCAAGAAAAAAGAAGCCGAATATTTTGTCCCTGGCAGAAAAGCCATGACCTGCTGTGCCGACGATACACAGATGATCGGGTATCTGTGCAAGACTCCTCTTGCTGTGCACCTAAAGCATGGGGAATGGGTACAGGTAACAGCAAAGGTGGCTTATGAATACTCTGGTTTTTATCATGGGCAGGGTCCCGTACTCTACGCAGAACAGGTAACTTCCTGTGAAGCCCTGGCTGATGAAATGGTATACTTTAATTAACAAAACAGCCGCCGTGCGATGTGTATTCCACACCGCACGGCGGCTTCTCTGTCATATCTTATTCTGCTTCCGTCTCTTCTCCCGGCAGATTCTGCATGAAATCGTCAATCGCTGCGGTATCCACACTATAGGTCTTCCCCGCCGCTGTACTGCCCTTTACGAAGCTGTTGTAGCCTGAGTACCCAACCCAGCCAACCACTACTATAGCTGCCAGGACTCCGCAGAACTTCACCAGCCGCTGCTGACGCTTCTCTTTTTTCATCGTTTTCTTCCGGTTCTTTTTCTCCTCTTTATAACGGTCAACTTTTGCCTGACTCATATGATACACTCCTTAACTCAATTTCTATTTAGAGCGCAGAGGCTCCCTCTTGAGACAAGTATACTACATAATTGTGAATTTTGCACGAACATTTCAAAAAAAGTCAAAATTCCCGTTAAACCACGTAACAGTCCGCTCCATTCATAGTGACTAAACGACTACGATAACCCCTCCGTCATTAGCGTACATACTGCTGACGCCCGCCGTATCCAAAACAATAATATCTTTAAAGCCTGCCTTCTGAGCCAACGCATCCTTTACCATTTTCGCTCTTTCCGGACAGTTACAGTGGGAAACTGCCAGAATCTTCTCCTCCGGCCGTTCCACCTTTGCAGCAGTCAATTCAACCATCTGCATAACCGCCCGGTTAATCCCCCTCGCCTGGCCAAGCTGGATAATTGTCCCTTCCGGAGTAGCGCCCATCACCGGTTTTATTTTCAATGCAGACGCCACCATTGCCTTTACCGTACTCAGCCTTCCGTTCTTACGCAGCGTTTCCAGATTTTCGAGTACAAACCATGTATTCTGTCCTGCGATATATGCTTCCACGGTCTCTACCACCTGTTCAAAAGACATTCCTGCTTCTTCACATTCCTGTATTTTCAGTCCGATAAGCGTCTCGCCTACAGAAGCAGAACGGGAATTGAAGACATATACCTTTGCTTCCGGCTGCTGCTCCAGATAAAGATTTTTTCCCAGCATAGCGCTGTTGTATGAGCCGCTCAGCTCTGCGGAAAGAGTCACTGCATATGCGTGATCCACACCGCAGTCAAACGCATCCCTGTAAGCTTCCGGCGACGGACAGGAAGACTTGGGACAATTCGGGCTGGCAGCCACTCTCTTTAAAAAATCTGCCTGGTCAAATGTCTCATCGTCTACGACCGTATGCTCATCTACCTGCAGCGTAAGAGGCGCAGATGTAAACCGCCCGCTTTTCTTCATCTCTTCTGTCAGTTCCCCGCAGCTGTCAATTACTATTCTGTAACTCATGAAAACTATCCCTCCACTTCTTCAATCTATCCATAACGCAAAAAGCAATCTTGCGATTCTTTTATGTAGTTTTAAATACTACGTTATCATAACACAAATATTTCTATTTGTATAGGGAGTTTTCTCTTTCCTTTCTATTTTTTTCAGTGTATACTGGATGACATATAAGATACTATCTGAAATGAGGACAACAACTATGATTTCACTTCACATTTTAAATGTTAAAGACTTCATGTCCCAACTCTTGCTGCATGATACCTTTGACCGCTTCTATCTCACAGAAGCATCCATCACTACCTTCGGCACGTTCCTGATTGACGGACATCTTCAGAAGGGCTACTTTTCTTCTGAAGAACTTGAAAATGAAGAATTCTGCCAACCCTACTCCTATTGGAAACAGATGCGCCCTTTCTGTCTCGAACTAATCAAAGGAAAAAAAACACCATTAAATTTCAAAATCGTCTTCCAGCTTTCGTCATCCAATACAGAAAAGCTCCTGCTGCAAACGGGAGTCGCCCTTACTCCCTCAGATGTAAACGGACTTTACCTGAACCTCCACTATGACGGGCGTTCTCTCCATTGTATAACGGGTACATCCCTGAATCTTTTCACAATGGACAAATCCCTTGAGCACGCCTGGGATGAAATGGTACGGAAGTTCTTCCATGCAAAAGAAATCCCGGCAGAATAATTCCCTTCTATACTCAAAACAGCCGGAAGGTTCTGCCCCTCCGGCTGCTCTCTTCTTATTATGCCCTATTTCGTCAGCAGCGCCAAAATCTCATTGCTCCTGGCGATAAACTTCGTCATCTGCTCCGGTGCAAGCTGCTTATGGCTCAGCATCGCCAAATCATAAAGCTGCCCGCAAATCATCGGCACATGCTCCGAATCTTTATTTTCGAAAATGTACTGTACCAGTTTATTATTCGCATTCAGAACGAGTGTTTCCTGTCCGCCGAACATACTCGGATCCATGCCGCCCATGCCGTACATCTTCATCATATCCTGCATCCTTCTGTTTTCTTCAGAAAGCGTCATCATAGAAGAAATGTTTTCATTTTTCAGCTTTTCTACTTTCACTTCCAGATTTTCTCTTCCTAAAGCTTTGCGGAATACTTCTGTCAGAGTATCTTTTTCCTCTTTCAGCTCTTCTTCCGAAATTTCTTCTCTCATGCTTTCTGTCACATCCGCATCAATACGCAGGAACTTTACGTCCTCATGCTTCTGTTCTACATGACTGATAAATGCCGAATCAATATTATGTTTCAAAAGCACCGCATCCATGCCCTGCTCTTTAAACATATTGATGTACTGGCTCTGCTGTACCTCGTCTGTCACATAATAAAGCTTTGTTTTCGGCTTCTCTTCCTCGCCCTCGTCCCCGGTCTTGCTTTCTTCTACAACTTCCGCTTCCGGCTCTTCTTTTTTATTTTCAGCCACAAAGTCCGTAAAAGTAAGGTACTTATCCTCCAGGTTCTTGTACAAAATGTAATCCATCATCTTGTCGCTGAACTTGCTGTCTTTGATGCATCCAAATTTAATAAACGGACTGATGTCATCCCAGTATTTCTCGTAGTTCTCACGGTCAGTCTTGCACATTCCGGAAAGCTTGTCCGCCACTTTTTTCGAGATATATTCCGAAATCTTTTTCACAAATCCATCGTTCTGGAGTGCGCTTCTCGATACATTCAAAGGCAGATCCGGGCAGTCAATCACACCTTTTAACAGCATCAGGAATTCTGGGATAACCTCTTTAATATTATCCGCGATAAATACCTGGTTGTTGTACAGCTTAATCGTTCCCTCTATGGAATCGTATTCCGTATTGATTTTCGGGAAGTACAAGATTCCTTTAAGATTAAATGGATAATCCATATTCAGGTGAATCCAGAACAGCGGCTCTTTATAGTCCAGGAATACTTTGCGGTAAAATTCCCTGTATTCCTCGTCGCTGCACTCATTCGGGTGCTTCGTCCAGAGCGGGTGGATATCGCTGATGGACACCGGGCGCTTATGAATCTTTACCTTGTCTTTTGCCGGGGATATTTCAACGACTTCTTTCTCCCCGTCCTCATTCTCCTGCTCTTCTGTCTTTGCCTCTTCGTGGATATGCTCAACTACTACATCCTCTTCCGTCAGCTCGCTCTCGTCGATTGTCTCGTACTGCTGCTCTGCATTTGCATTAGAGAGAAAAATCTCTACCGGCATAAAGGAACAATATTTCTGAAGAACTTCCCTCATGCGGTACTCATTGGCAAATTCCAGGCTTTCTTCATTTAAAAACAGTGTGATTTCCGTACCGGCTGCCGTCCTGCTGCCGTCGTCAATCGTATATTCTGTTCCTCCGTCGCACTCCCAATGTACCGGAGACGCTCCTTCCTTATAAGATAAGGTATCAATATGCACCTCGTCAGCTACCATAAATGCAGAATAGAATCCCAGTCCGAAATGGCCAATCATCTCGTCGTCATTTGTCTTATCCTTATATTTTTCCAGGAAATCCGTAGCTCCCGAAAAAGCAATCTGCGTAATATATTCTTCTACTTCCTCAGCCGTCATTCCAAGACCCGTATCAATGAATTTCAGGGTTTTCTCTTCCGGATTTACAATAACTTCTATCTTTGCCTTATATTTTTCCGGAAACGTATACTCTCCCATCATCTCCAGCTTTTTCAGCTTCGTAATGGCATCGCATCCGTTTGACACAAGCTCGCGGGCAAAAATATCATGGTCAGAATACAGCCACTTTTTTATGATTGGAAATATGTTTTCACTGTTAATGGATAAACTTCCTGTACGGTTACTCATAGCACACACTCCTTTGTTCTTTTTTATGTTCATCATTTAAAGCATAGTTTAATACGCCGTGTACAAAATGTCAAGAAAAAATTAGCACTCGTTTTAACCGAGTGCTAACAACTTTGTTCCAAGTGTTGATAAATAAACGAATGTTTGTTATAATAACAAGTTCATAGGTATTTTAAATTAGGGAGGCATCCATATGGAAAAAAGCAAACATACCGCAGGCACAGAACCCGTTCTGAACGCCGACTTTCAGAAAACAGCAAATCGGGTATCCATCGTTACCATTATCGGAAACCTGTTCCTTTCCGTTCTTAAACTTTTGGCCGGAATATTGTCTCATTCCAGCGCCATGATAAGTGACGCAGTCCATTCTGCGTCGGATGTATTCAGCACCGTAATTGTCATGATTGGCATTAGGCTTGCCTCAAAAGAATCCGACAAAGAGCATCCTTACGGCCATGAGCGGCTGGAATGCGTAGCCGCCCTGATTCTGGCCATGGTTCTCTTCCTTACCGGGCTTGGAATCGGCATCGAAGCATTAAAAAATGTCCTTCCCGGCGCTCACCGCACTCTACAGATACCTGGAAGATTCGCCCTGGCCGCGGCAATTGTATCCATCATCAGTAAAGAGGCTATGTACTGGTATACCGTTATCCATGCACGGAAAATTGATTCCGGCGCATTGATGGCAGACGCCTGGCACCACCGTTCCGACGCCTTTTCCTCCATAGGTGCATTGATTGGAATCGCCGGAGCGAGGCTTGGTTTTCCCGTTATGGATTCCATCGCCAGCCTGGTCATTTTTGGATTCATCCTAAAAGCCTCTTATGATATTTTCAAAGACGCCGTTGACAAAATGGTAGACCATTCCTGTGACGAAGAAACAGAAAGCCAAATCTCAGCCTGCACCATGAAAAACCCACAAGTAAAAGGCATTGATTTGCTCCAGACCCGTATTTTTGGAAACAAAATCTATGTGGATTTGGAAATTGCGGTGGACGGCTCCTACACCCTCCAGAAAGCACACGAAATCGCGGAAAAAGTACACGATGATATCGAACAGGATTTCCCAAAGATTAAACATATTATGGTGCATGTAAATCCGGCGAAAAACCACTCTTAACTAATCTACAAAAGCTCTTTCATCAAAAATGCATAGACATCCTGGCATTTATCTTTCCAGCGGCCGCAGATAGCCGCCGCCTGCGCCTCCAGCGGCACTGTCAGGGACAGACTGATTAAATCTGCATTTCGCTCTTTCACTCTGCATTCCGCCGTGTATTCTCCTTCGGTGGTCTTATAATAATCCGCCGTAACAGCTACCTCATTGCGGAGCTGGTAGCTGTTTTCTTTCAGATACTGGTCTATATCTTCCCTGATTGCCCGGGAAATCTTCTTCCCAAAGTACGTCAGTGTCTCTTCTCCGGCTTCCGTAATATGGTACTGGGAAGTGTTGCGTATTTTCTCCTGCCGAATCAGGCCGGAATCTATCAGCTCATGGATAATCTGCTGCAAGGTAAAATACGTCGTATACCCCTGCTCCAGCACAAAGTTAGATATCTGTGCATTTGTAAGCGGAAAATTCACCTTTTTCAGCATATATAGAATAATCAATTTGTATAACGTATGTGGTTCTGCCATTGCTTACTCCTTTCCTGTGAAACAGCGTCCCTGCCATGTCTGGCGCATCTTCATTTCATGGTGAATCCGGTTGAGCACCTCCCGCTTTCGCATACTCCATAGAGGCGCTATGAGAAGCTCCTTTGGTCCGTCCCCCGTCAGGCGGTGTATCGTAATATCCGGTGAAAGGGATTCCAGACAGCAGATGACCATATCAATATATTCCTCCCGGTTCAGCACATGGAACCCCGGAGACGCATAATATCCGGCTAAATCTGTCCCTTTCAGCACATGAAGAAGCTGCAGCTTGATTCCCTGAATGTCCCGGCTGTTCAAATACTGCATAGTCTGGAGCACATCCTTCTTCGACTCTCCGGGCAGTCCCAGAATCGTGTGAACCACCACTTCCAGCCCTGCCCCTCTCAAACGTTCCGCTGCCTCCGTAAAGCAGGACAGCGGGTATCCCCGACGGATAAAGGCAGCCGTTTCCTCATGAATGGTCTGAAGTCCCAGTTCTACGCTGACAGGCTTCTCCCTGTTCAGCGCGGTCAAAAGCTCCAGCACATCATCCGGCAGACAGTCCGGGCGTGTCCCGATAGAAAGTCCCACCACATCCGGATGGGCGAGCGCTTCCGTAAAAATCCGCTCCAAATAGCCAACAGGCGCATAAGTATTCGTATATGCCTGGAAATATGCGATAAAATGCCTTGCGGGAAACTTTCCGGAAATCCCTGCTTTCTGTTCTTCAATCTGCTCTGTAACAGACATAGCTGCATCCCCGGCAAAGTCGCCGGAACCGCCCGCGCTGCAGAAAATACACCCTCTGCTCCCCAGAGTCCCATCCCGGTTCGGACAGGTCATTCCTCCGTTTAAAGAAACTTTATAAATCTTTTCCCCATACCGCTCCCTGAGATGATAGTCCAGGGAACGGTACGGCTTCTCACCCCATAACCGCATAATCTCACCTTAATCAAACCAGCCGCAGCTGCCCAAAATCTGTAACAGCTCAGCCAATCTGCCCTGTTACATGCAAAAATCCATTTTAAACCGCTTCGCGATGGGATTCTTCTATATGAAAACAAAAATAATTATAATGCAGAACATCTCAAAAAGCAATAACCACAAAAATACTAATTTTCCTTGCATTTTCCATATTATCGGTTACAATGGTATTGCCGCATAACAAATCAGGCGCCCGAAATGCGCCATTGGAGGTAAATATGATTAGTGCAAATAATGTAACATACCGTGTGGGCAAAAAAGCCTTGTTTGAAGATGTAAATATTAAATTTACGGAAGGAAACTGCTATGGCCTGATCGGCGCCAACGGCGCCGGAAAATCCACATTCCTGAAAATCCTTTCCGGCAAATTGGAAACCACCAGCGGTTCTATCGCGCTCACCCCCGGACAGCGTCTGTCTGTGTTGGAGCAGGATCACTTTAAATACGACGAATATCCCGTACTGGATACCGTTATCATGGGTAACCGCCGTTTGTATGATATCATGAAGGAAAAGGAAGCCATCTATTCCAAAGAGGACTTTACGGACGAAGACGGTATCCGTGCCAGCGAGCTTGAGGGCGAATTTGCCGAGATGAACGGCTGGGAAGCGGAATCAGACGCCGCTATGCTCTTAAATGGACTGGGGATAAATACGGAGTTCCATTACTCCATCATGAAAGACTTAAACGGAAATGAAAAAGTGAAAGTATTGCTGGCAAAAGCCCTGTTCGGCAACCCGGATATCCTTCTTCTGGACGAGCCGACCAACCACCTCGACCTGAACGCCATTGAATGGCTCGAGGAATTCCTGATTAACTTTGACAATACTGTGATCGTCGTGTCTCACGACCGCTATTTCCTCAACAAAGTCTGCACCCATATCGCAGACATCGACTATGGGAAAATCCAGCTCTATGCCGGAAACTATGACTTCTGGTACGAGTCCAGCCAGCTTCTCATCCGCCAGATGAAAGAGGCAAATAAGAAAAAAGAGGAAAAAATCAAAGAACTCCAGGACTTTATCTCCCGGTTCAGCGCCAACGCTTCCAAATCCAAACAGGCGACCTCCAGAAAAAGAGCTTTGGAGAAAATTGAGCTGGATGAGATTAAACCCTCTAGCCGTAAATACCCTTATATTGATTTCCGCCCCAACCGTGAAATCGGAAATGAAATCCTGATGGTTGAAAATCTTTCAAAAACCATTGACGGCGTAAAAGTCCTCGACGATATTACTTTTACATTGGGACACAACGACAAGATCGCTTTTGTAGGCGGAAACGAACAGGCAAAAACTGTATTTTTCAAAATCCTTATGGGTGAAATGGAACCTGATGAGGGTACGTTTAAGTGGGGCGTCACTACCTCCCAGGCATATTTCCCTAAAGACAATACCGAGGAATTTGACAACGATTTGACGATTGTAGACTGGCTGACCCAGTTTTCCGAAATCAAAGACGCCACCTATGTGCGCGGTTTCCTTGGAAGAATGCTTTTTGCCGGGGATGACGGCGTGAAAAAAGTAAAAATTCTCTCCGGTGGTGAGAAGGTGCGCTGCCTTCTCTCAAAAATGATGATTTCCGGCGCAAATGTACTGCTTCTGGACGAGCCGACGAACCACCTAGATATGGAATCTATCACGGCTCTGAACAACGGCCTGATTAAATTCCCCGGCGTGCTGCTCTTCGCCTCCCACGACCACCAGATTGTACAGACTACCGCCAACCGCATCATGGAAATCCTTCCGAACGGAAAAATGATTGACAAGATTACGACTTACGACGAATACCTGGCAAGCGATGAAATGGCGAAAAAGCGTCAGGTTTATACGACAGACGGAAATCCGGAAGATAATTAACCGACAGCCCGTCAGATCCAAAAGCGCTCGGTAGTGTAAATAAGTTTGTGTTTTTGGAAATAAATGGCTCCTTTTTGGTAAGAATTAGGATATGGAAATTCTTATC
>NZ_CALPCM010000032.1:0-32756 GCF_943193015.1 Hominisplanchenecus murintestinalis | reverse complement strand
CCCAAAAAGGTATGGTGTCTTTAGTTTTAAAGCATTTATAGCAGTTTTGGTAAAAATTCAAATTTGCTCATTTATAGTCTATTGCTTTATTTGATATATTAGGATTCTCTAATTACGTAACCACTCACGGAAATCAAACAATTTTAGAATTATATAACAAATTGCTTGATATAGTTTATACGCCTGATATAAGCAAGGCTGTTCCTATCCAAATGAGTGATGACTGGAAAGAGGGACAATATATTGCCAATGCAAATGGACACGTTAATGTTTGTCATTTTAGTGATACATTTATAATTTATGTTCATTACCTTTGCCGCAGAGAGGCATATTGGCTGGCAACTCCCAAATATGAACCTTACCCTTTATTGTTGGGAGAAAAAGATACTCCCTATTGTCCCATTTTTTATCAAGAACATCAAATCTATTTATCGTTCTTACAGACTTGTATGGACTTTTTTTGCCAATCAATTATTGCGGGGATTCCTTTGCGTGGTTGCGTTTCTTCTGGCTTCGCATTAATGGATTCCAGCAAATCAATATATTTTGGTACTCCCTTAGTAGAGGCCGCAAGAGGTGAACCTGCACGCAAAGCGTTAGGAATTTCTTTTGGTAAAAGTTTTAATAACCATCACCCGGTATATAATGATTACTTTATTCCGTTTTTGGATTTCATCAAAACCGATGACCCTAAATCAAAATTTATTAGTCGGATGGTTTTGGATTGGCCAAGGTATTGGAGAATCTCACCAGATTTTAAAGATTTTTCATTTGCTGACTGCATTAAAAGAATGAATACTAATCCTGACTTTTCTGAATATTATGATAATGCAATTAGCTTTTTTGATTTTTCCAACGAACATGAAAACTGGTATGAAGAAATAAATAGGGATGGCATTAGCGATATTATTGATTATTATAAAAAGACAGAAGAATGGTTTAAATCTGTTACATAACTTTGCGCATTATGAAATGAGCCGGAAATCAATAGAACTCTCCACTGCCCCTCTGTCGGAACCAGAAGCATCCATCAAAAAGAATTGCAGATTCTCTTGAACTGTAGTATTATTTTGATGAATTTATGCAATTTTACATTTTAACCAAAGACTGAGAGGAATAAGATATGAAAACATCCGATTTTTATTTTGATTTGCCCCAGGAACTAATTGCACAGGATCCGCTGGAAGACCGTTCGTCTTCCCGTCTTCTTGTTTTAAATAAAGATACCGGAGCTATCGAACATCATATTTTCAAAGAAATCACCGATTACCTGAATCCGGGCGATTGTCTGGTCATTAACGATACAAAGGTCATTCCAGCCAGACTCTACGGGAATAAAATAGGCACTGATGCAAAGATTGAACTTTTGCTTTTAAAAAGAAAAGAAAACGATATCTGGGAAACTCTGGTGAAGCCCGGAAAAAAAGCAAAACCGGGATCCAAAATTTCTTTTGGCGGCGGGCTGCTGACCGGGGAGGTTCTCGATGTCGTAGAAGAAGGCAACCGTTTAATCCGATTTACCTACAATGGAATTTTCGAAGAAATCCTTGATGTGCTTGGACAGATGCCGCTTCCCCCTTACATTACCCACCAGCTGAAAGATAAGAACCGTTACCAGACGGTTTATGCCAAACATGACGGTTCGGCAGCCGCTCCTACTGCCGGACTGCATTTCACTCCGGAACTGCTCGCCATTCTGAAAGAAAAAGGTGTAAAAATCGCCCATGTTACCCTCCATGTGGGGCTGGGTACTTTCCGCCCGGTCAAAGTAGAGGACGTGACCCAACATCACATGCACTCGGAATTCTATTCGATAGAAGAATCCCAGGCAAAACTTATCAACGACACAAAGGCCGCCGGAGGGCGCATCATCTCCGTAGGAACCACCAGCTGCCGCACTTTAGAATCTGCTTCCGGCGAAAACGGTATTGTCAAGGCCGGAAGCGGCTGGACGGACATCTTTATCTATCCCGGCTACCGCTTCAAAGTCCTTGACTGCCTGATTACCAATTTTCATTTGCCGGAATCCACCCTGCTAATGCTGGTTTCCGCCCTCGCCGGAAAAGAACATATCTTGAACGCCTATGAGACGGCGGTACAGGAACGCTATCGGTTCTTTTCCTTTGGGGATGCGATGCTTATTACCTCTTGACCTTTACTCCTTTAGCTGCTTTCGTCGCACTATAGCCTTTCTTGGTTTTTACGACAACTTTGTAATAATATGTCTTTCCCTTCTTTACCTTATTATCAAGAAAGGCTGTTTTTTTCGCGCCTTTTACTATTTTCAGCCTTATAAATCCTCCATCTTTCTTAGTGGAACGATAAATGGTATAGGCTTTTGCTGCTGCTAAATTTCTTCTTGTGCTATCTCTGTAATAACGCCAAATAAGCAGACATTTCAAGACAAATTCATCTTTACTTTTAAACAGTACTCTTTTTCATAATTTCCCCGCTTCCTCCATATACTGTTTCTGGAGGTGAAAAAAATGATGAAATATTTCCAGAAACAGTTTTCCTACGCACAGATTGCTTTCGCTATCCTTTCTTTGATTGCCGGGGTATTGATGCATTTTCTCTATGAATGGACAGAATACAATTATCTTGCAGGACTTATCTCCCCGGTCAACGAATCCACCTGGGAGCATTTAAAGCTGTTGTTTTTCCCTGTACTAATTTTCACTATCTTTGAATATTTCTATATAGGCCGGCTCTTTCCCGCCTTTATTACCGCGCGCACCATCGGATGTACTGTAGGACTGCTTTTCATCGTCGCATTTTATTATACGTACACTGGCATTATTGGAGAACACTATCTCTGGATGGATATCCTCACGTTTTTTCTTGGGGTAATCCTGTGTTACAGCCTGACCTGGTATCTGACTCTAAAGAAAAAAGCAGGAAATCTCTGCACAAATATTTTCTGCATCTTTTTCCTGCTCTTTCTTACCGGGATATTTTTCTATTTCACATACACTCCGCCAATGCTTCCTCTGTTTGAAGCTTTCCTGCTCTTCTCTTAAACACCCGCTATTGGCCCGCGGGAATAAAAAATTTTATTTTCTTCTATCAGACGCACATTCCCCTGTACGCTCTCCAAAATAGAGATGCTGCAGTTTGGCGATACGCCTCCGTTCCAGAAATCTTTCTGTTCAAAAATCCGCAAGGCATTCAAAAGCGCCCTGCCCGCCGCGCCGTGAGTCGATACCAACACGGTCTTATCTTCCAGCTCCTGACGCGCCGTGATATCCCTCAGAAAATCCGCCGTGCGCCTGTGAAGCTCCTCAAAGCTCTCCCCGCCTTCCGGCACCCGATACTTATTCGGTGCCGTAAAGAAATAAGAAAACTCCCTATCCGGTATCTCATAATGATCCTTTGCGCTGCAAAGCCCTTCATAAGCCCCAAAACTGATTTCAATCAGCCGTGCATCCTCAAAAATCGGAATCTTCCTGCCGCCAAGCGCCAGCTCCGCCGTTTCCTTCGCCCTTTTTAAAGGGCTGGAAAAAACTGCGGCAAAGGGAACCGCCAAAAGCGCTTCCCCCGTTTTCCTTGCCAGTTCTCTTCCATTTTCATTTAAAACCGTATCTGAGCGCCCCTGGAGCCGCTTTGCCACGTTCCAGTCCGTCTGCCCGTGCCGCATGACATAAATAACCATTACTGCCTCAACTCGATTCCCATAGATTCCAGACCATTGTAAACCTTCTTCATAGCAGAAGTAATCTCATCCTCCGTCATTGTCTTATCTTTTGCACGGAATACCAGAGAGTACGCCATAGACTTATATCCCTTCTTCACCTGCTCACCCTCATAAATATCGAATAAATTCAGGCTTTCCAGATGCTTTCCGCCCCTCTGGAGAATCATAGCTTCAATCTGTCCCGCCAGGATATCCTTCGATACCATCATGCTAATATCCCTTGTCACTGCCGGGAATTTTGCAATTCCTTCAAATTTACGGTCGAAAGAAGCATATTCCACTACTCTGGGAATATCTAAAACTGCCACATACGCTTTCTCACCGATGCCATACTTGTCTGCTACGGCAGGATGGATTTCACCCAGATATCCCAGCACTTCCCCGTCATAGATGATATTTGCCTGACGTCCCGGGTGCAGGAACGGCTTGCCCGCCTGCGGGTCATAAGATGCCGTCTTATGAAGTCCTGCTTTCTCAAAGAATTCCTCTACAACGCCTTTCATCACAAAGAAGTCGCCTTCGCCATACATTCCCAGAGTAAACTGCATCCGCTCCTCCGGAAGCTCCGTCAGCGGGAGCTGCTTCGGCAAATATACGTTCCCCAGCTCGTACAAACGTACATTTTTGTTCCTGTGGTTATAGTTAAATGCCAGGGAAGTCAGCATTCCGTTCAGCGGAACCGTACGCATGATGCTGAAATCCTCTCCCAAAGGATTAGAAATCTTAATCGCATTCCGGTACGGAGAATCCGCCGCCAACAACAGCTTGTCAAATACCTTCGGACTCTCAAAAGAATAAGTCATACCCTGTGAAAAGCCGCAGTATTCTGCAATGTCCCTTGCCACTTCTTCGATGCGCAGTTTGAACGGAAGCTTTCCTGTCGTCGCTTCTCCTCTCGGAAGAGTGGTCGGAATATTGTCATATCCATAGAAGCGCGCCACTTCCTCTGCCAAATCCGCCGTACGGAAAATATCATGACGGAACGTCGGAGCCACAATCTCATTTGTTCCTGCATCATACGCCAGCTCTACAGCCTCAAAATATTTCAGCATCTGCTCTTTTGAAAGCTCTGTTCCCAGCAGCGCATTGATTTTCTCTGGCTCAAATGGTACACGCACCGGCTCTTTTTTTGTGGTATATACATCCACGATGCCGCCGACTACCTCTCCGGCCCCCAGCTCTTCAATCAACTGGCAGGCTCTGTTAATGGCCGCCTCCGCATTGTTCGGGTCCAGCCCTTTCTCAAACTTTCCAGAAGCGTCCGTGCGCAGCCCTACCTTCTTGCTGGAAAGGCGGATATTCGTCCCGTCAAAACATGCAGCCTCAAACATCATCGTCTTTACATCATCCGTAATCATAGAATTTTCTCCTCCCATGATTCCGGCGATGCCCACTGCCTTCTCCCCGTCGCAAATCATCAGGACAGAATCATCCATTGTCCGCTCCTGTCCGTCCAGCGTAACAAATTTCTCTCCTTTTTCCGCACGGCGCACCACGATTTCATGTCCTGCAATCGTATCATAGTCATAGGCATGCATCGGCTGTCCATACTCTTCCATCACGTAGTTTGTAATATCCACGATATTATTAATCGGCCGGATGCCGTTAGACGCCAGCCTCCTCTGCATCCACTTCGGCGACGGAGCGATTTTGATATTCTTTACCACCCTGGCAGTATAACGTGGGCAGAGGTCTGTATCTTTCACTGTAACCTTTACATAATCATGAGCATCCTCGCTATTTCCTGTTGCCTGAACTACCGGCGGAACAAATTTCTTTCCGAAAGTAGCGGCAGCTTCCCTGGCGATTCCCAGCACACTATAGCAGTCCACACGATTCGAAGTTACCTCATACTCAAAAATCACATCGTCCAGCCCCAGCGCTTTTATAGCGCTCTCGCCTATCACAGCATCCTTCGGGAAAATGTAAATTCCATATTCCGGCGCCTCCGGGTACATCTCACGGGTAGAGCCAAGCTCTTCAATCGAGCACATCATACCGCAGGACTCGATGCCTCTAAGTTTTCCCTTTTTAATCCGGATACCGCCAGGCGTCATCTTTCCGTCATGGCCGCCGGCCACACGTCCGCCGTCCAACACCACCGGAACCTTGTCGCCCTCTTTCACATTAGGCGCTCCCGTCACGATTTGCACCGTCTCTGTTCCCACATTTACCTGGCAGATGATCAGTTTGTCCGCGTCAGGATGCCGCTCAATCGAAAGAATCTGGCCAATCACGATTTTTTCCAAATCTGCGTCCATCTTCTCATAGCCCTCTACCTTCGTGCCTGACAATGTCATAGCATCTGTATATTCCTGTGCGGTCACGTCCAAATCCGGTACGTAAGCCTTAATCCAAGATAATGATGTATTCATATCCGTCTAATCTCCTTTATTTATTTTTCTATTCATGCGCCTCGTCCCTCTGTTTCGCTCGGACTGTGCGCCCTATATTCGAATCTTTATGCAACCCTTAGCAAGTAAACTTGCACGGTCTCTCTTCCCTCTGCTTCGCCGTGCTCGCTCTACTTCGCTCCGCTTCGTTTCGCTTGGGCTGTGCGCCCTATATTCGAATCTTTATGCAGACCTTAGCAAGTAAACTTGCACGGTCTCTCCTCCCCCTGCTTCGCCGTGCTCGCTCTACTTCGCTCCGCTTCGTTTCGCTTGGGCTGTGCGCCCTATATTCGAATCTTTATGCAGACCTTAGCAAGTAAACTTGCACGGTCTCTCCTCCCCCTGCTTCGCCGTGCTCGCTCTACTCCGCTCTACTCCGCTCTGCTCCGTTTCGCTTGGGCTGTGCGCCCTATATTCGAATCTTTATGCAGCCCTTAGCAAGTAAACTTGCACGGTCTCTCTTCTCTCTGCTTCGCCGTGCTCGCTCTACTCCGCTCCGCTTCGTTTCGCTTGGGCTGTGCGCCCTATATTCGAATCTTTATGCAGCCCTTAGCAAGTAAACTTGCACGGTCTGCATAAAGATTCGAATGCACGGCTAGACAGTATCAAAATTGTTTCAGAAATCTGATATCATTTTCATATAGCAGCCGCATATCATCGATTTCATATTTCAGAAGCGCGATACGTTCCAAGCCGACGCCGAATGCAAATCCCGTATATTCTTCCGGGTCAATGCCGCACATCTCTAGTACATGAGGATGTACCATACCGCAGCCAAGAATCTCTATCCAGCCGGAACCTTTACAGAAACGGCATCCGCTTCCGCCGCATTTAAAGCAGGTCACATCTACCTCGGCGCTCGGCTCTGTGAATGGGAAATGATGGGGACGGAATTTTGTCCTGGTTTCCGGTCCGAACAGTTCTTTCGCAAACTCTTCCAACGTTCCTTTCAAATCTGCAAATGTGATATTTTTATCAATAACAAGCCCTTCTATCTGATGGAAAGATGGGGAATGTGTCGCGTCCACCTCATCAGAACGGAACACCCGTCCCGGCGCAATCATACGGATAGGCAGTTTACCCTGCTCCATGACTCTTGCCTGAACCGGCGAAGTTTGGGTGCGCAGCACAATATCTTTATTAATATAAAAAGTATCCTGCTCATCCTTTGCCGGATGGTTCGCCGGAATATTTAACTTTTCAAAGTTGTAGAGGTCGTATTCTACTTCCGGTCCTTCCACTACTTCATAACCCATGCCTATGAAAATACGCTCCACCTCTTCCAGTGCAATCGTGTTTGGATGGCGGTGTCCCATATTATTTTTCTTTGCCGGAAGCGTAACATCAATTACTTCCCTCTTTAGCTGTTCTTCCCTGGCTTTCGCCTCCAGCCTCTGCTTCGTCTCCTCCAGAATCCCTTCAATAGCCGCCCTGGTCTCATTTACCATCTGTCCTACCATTGGACGTTCTTCCGCAGCTACATCCTTCATTCCTTTCAGAACAGCTGTCAGCTTTCCTTTTTTCCCAAGGAATGCGACGCGGACATCGTTTAATTTGTCCAGTGCATCGGAATTTTGGATTTGTTTTACTGCCTCTTCTCTGATTTCCTGCAACTTCTGTTTCATCATCGATTCTCCTTCTATTTTCTATTTTCTATTTACTCAAACGTAAAGCCATCAGCCACGTCTGCGCCATCTTCCGGACATTCCCGATATTGCGGCAAAAAAATAAGAACCGGCATACTTCATCCCTATAGGGACGAAATCTGACAGTTCCGCGGTACCACCCTGTTTCCTGTACGTGACAGGCTCTCTCTATGCTTAACGCGCACAACACGTCACTTCCTACTCCGCTTTCAGAAATGCGGCTCCGATGGGAAATTCGGAATATCATCTGAACTTAAAGAAGCTTCCAGCCGATGGCTCCCTCTCTCTGTAAGAAAATGATATCCTACTTGCATCTTCTTTGCCTTTGAACTTCATTCTAGCATCTTTCGCTATTTTAACATCTCGACGATTGTCTCGATGTTTATACTCGTCAAACGCACACTCGTGCAAGCACGGTATGCGCTTTCCTCGTTATTTTAACATATTTCAGCTTCCTGTCAAGCGGAAACTTTCAGGGCTATTTAAATATTCATTAATCTCTGCTCCTAAAAACAACAGCCACATACAAAAATATAGCCACAGCATAATCATCACCGCTGTAGTAAGGCTGCCATAAACTGCCGACATCCCGTGGGCATAATTTAAATATACGGAAAACCCATAGGAAAACAATGACCAGGACACGGCTGCCGCCACTGCCCCCGGTATCTGTCCTGAAAACTGCTGCCGCGTATTTGGCAGCATCGTATACATAGCCGCAAAAAGCAGCGTCAACAATATCAAAGTAATGACCGTGCGCACACTGATAATAAACCCTGACACGTCCCTGAAAATCGGAAAATGATCCACGATTACGGCATGAATCTGATTTCCAAACACCAGCAGCGCCAGCGTGAGGATAAGAGAAACCAGCATTACCAGGATATAAAAGGAGGAACGTATACGCATCACTACATAATTTCTGGTTTCCTCAATATCGTACACAGAATTCAAACCATTCGTGATAGCCAGCACGGCTTTTCCCGATGCCCACACTGCCGCAATCGCCGTTCCTGACAACAGCGCTGTGGAAGATGTAAACAGAGAATTTACCACATCAGCCACCATCTCTTTGAGACTGTCCGGAAGCGCATTCATCAGCATCCCCATCATGTCATCCGGCGTCAAAGGCGTATACTGCAGAAGCGTAAGAAGCAGCATAACAAACGGGATAAATCCCATGATAATATAGAAAGCAGACTGTGCAGAATATGCATCTACACGATCCCTTTTCATTTTTCTCATAAACATCTGCACCAAACGAATCTTTTTCATGATGCCCTGTATAACTCCTTTTCTCTTTCTAAGTTCCTTTTCCGGTATTCCACGCCACTTTCCCGCGCCGCCGCGCGCTATTATCCATAATAGTATCTCAGGATATCCACACAGCTCCGCCCTGCCTCTGCCATATGTTTTGCTCCATTCTGGCTCATGCCTTTCCCGTGGCCATATCCGCCGCCTTTCAGTGTATAGCCTTTCAGGACACCGCCCTCCTTCTCCTCTGTCAAATAAAAAAATGCGCTCGGCAGCATTCCCAGGTTTGGCGCCGTACTGCCATCCTGCAGGGTTACCGGGGCATTCTGCGTTTGAAGCAGTTTTCGGATTTCGTATTCTCCTTCTACCTCAAAACTTCCGCCGGAACCAATAATCTCCAAAGTCTTTATCACACCGCTGTTCTCTCTCTCGGAAACCCGCATTCCGCTCACTTCTCCTGCCTCCTGACTCTCAGTTCCTGCCAGCCTGGTCAGCTCCTCCAGAGAAAAATATGTGCTCCACCGATACCACGGCTCTTCTTTTTCATAAGCCTCGTCATTCCCCGACATAAACGCACAGAACACCGCTTCTTCAGACAGATTCCGTGATAAATCAATGCCACAGGAAGTTGAATAGTAAAGCGCATCCACCAGTTCCCCGTCCTGCGTCAAGACTTTTCCCTTCGTCTCTTTTACCGCCAAATCTGTCCGCTCATCCCTTTTAAAGTTATTATAGACCTGATAAGATACGCTGTCGTCCAAATCCGCGCCGCCCTCTGTGCGCCGCCCTGTCTGAAGCTGTTTCAACGCATAAGTCCTGGCGCAGACAGCCTGCGCCTTTAACGCCTCCATTGGATAACCGGATGGCATCTCACTCGGAACTACAGAGCAAAGATAAGTTTCCAGCGGAAGTTCATTCATTACTAAAAGTCCTTCCTCTTTTCTCTCTACAAGAATTTTTCCTGTGTAAGAAGGCGCCCCCTGCGCCCGCTTTAAATCAGAAAATGTAAATACACCTTTTTTCTTCTTAGGAACCAGTGTCACTGTCCCATGTTCCAGCCAGGGATCATCCAGTGTAAACCACACCGGCTCCGATGCCTTATGTTCCTCTGTCACGTCACCATAGCTTACCGTGTAGGCTGTACTGCACACGAGCGTCAGCTTTTCATGGTATTTCCCTGCATAGTCATCTGTGCATAACTGTACCCGCACATCCGGATTTTCCTCATATGCAGTCACCTGAACTCCAGCCGCCTGTCTCTCTTCAGCCTGTCCCACCGCCTTCGCCGTTTCCGGCTCTGTTTCCTCATCTGAACCGATATCTGTCACAAGTTTTCCGGTTCCATATACCCTCTGCATCACTGACCATCCATTTTCCACTCCCCTGCGATAAATAGAAAACAGCACAAAACACAGTGCGCATGTCCCAAGAATCATAAGCTGCCTATGCGTATTCTGACTCACTTGACTTCTCCTATCACGAAATATCCTATTGGAAGTATATCGCAAAATTGGAAAATCATGCACTTATTTTTTATAATTTACGTTTACTTCACACGAAATTTGTACACGGTCGTCGTATCATACCGCTCGCCTGCCTTCAAAATAGATGAAGGGAAATTTTCATGATGGTTCGCATCGGGATAATACTGCGTCTCTA
Organism: Hominisplanchenecus murintestinalis; assembly: GCF_943193015.1. Lineage (NCBI taxonomy): Bacteria > Bacillati > Bacillota > Clostridia > Lachnospirales > Lachnospiraceae > Hominisplanchenecus > Hominisplanchenecus murintestinalis. Next base: position 22,110 of record NZ_CALPCM010000032.1, on the reverse strand, counting down.
GGCAGAATCCGTGACGCGGCTGATAAACTGCCCCTCCTTTCCCTCTGCTATCCTTATCAATAAAGTTTCCTGTATAAAGCTGCACGCCTACGCTATCTGTCAGTACTTCCATCACTCTGCCGCTCTTCTCGTCTGCCGCCTCTGCGATTTTCCTCAAGCCGCAGCCCTGATTCTTCAGCACATAATTATGGTCATATCCTGCCCCCTGTATCAACTGGTCATAGTCTGCGCTAATATCCTTTCCAATTTTTTTCGGGGTGTTAAAGTCCATCGGGCTTCCCTTAATATCCCTGATTTCTCCTGTCGGAATACTTCTTGCGTCAGTCACCGTGATAGCGTCCGAATCAATCCACATCGTATGTTCCAGAATGTCCCCGCTTCCATGTCCTCCTAAATTAAAATAGCTGTGATTTGTCAGATTTGCAATAGTATCCTTGTCTGACGTTCCGCAATAATGAATCTTTACTTCATTTTCTTCCGTCAGCGTATATGTCACTGTAATATCAAAATTTCCCGGAAAGCCCTGCTCGCCATCCGCGCTATGATGCGTGAATTTCACCGCCAGTTCCTCTTCTATCACCTCAAAATCCCACAGCAAAGAATTATATCCCTGGAATCCACTGTGCAGATTATTTCCATTTTCATTGTCATCCAGTATGTACTCTTTTCCGTCAATCGCCACTTTTGCCCCATGTATCCGGTTGCAGTTACGTCCAACGGTTGCCCCCAGATATCCCCCGTGAAGCGTATAATCCGTCACATCATCGTATCCCAAAACTACATCGTCAATTCTGCCGTCCCTGTCTGCCACAGTCACAGCCACCAAAGTTGCGCCATAGTTTGTTACTTCGATTCCCATTCCATTTTTATTTACCAGCGTTATCAGGGATACTTCCTTCCCGTCCGCCATCTTTCCAAAACTGCTGATTTTGCTTCCCATATCAAACACCTTCCTTATACAGTAAAAGAGTATCCGCACGGAATACTCTCTTTTATTAAAATTCCCAAAATGCCGTTTCCTGTATTTTGACTCCTAGCAAAGCTAGGTGGGTATCCGCAGCCATATGTTCTGGCTTCCGCTGCAAACGGCGGCCTGTCATTGCATATGGCGATATAAGAATCCCATAAAAGTAAATGTAGGTTCAAAATAACAGGATTGTCGAACATCCCAGGAATCTTGATGTATAAATGATTATACCCTAGTATCTGCATTTTGACAACACATAATCCTGAAAATTATTTCCATTTAACTTTAAAACACCGGGTGCAGCCAAAACTGCTCCCGGTGCTGTAATAACTACAACTATTTATCTTAGAGCTGAGGACCTGCAGAAACCAAAGCCTTTCCAGCCTCATTACCCTCGTATTTTGCAAAGTTCTTTGCGAAACGCTCAGCCAAATCCTTAGCTTTTGCTTCCCACTCAGAAGCGTCTGCGTACGTATCACGCGGATCCAGGATACCGGAATCTACGCCCGGAAGCTCTGTCGGAACCTCAAAGTTGAAGAACGGAATCTTCTTTGTCGGTGCATTCTGGATATCTCCGTTGAGAATTGCGTCAATGATACCACGGGTATCACGGATGGAGATACGCTTTCCTGTTCCGTTCCAGCCGGTATTTACCAGGTATGCCTTTGCGCCGCTCTTTTCCATTCTCTTAACAAGCTCCTCTGCATACTTTGTAGGATGCAGCTCCAGGAATGCCTGTCCGAAGCAAGCGGAGAAAGTCGGTGTCGGCTCTGTGATTCCACGCTCTGTACCTGCAAGTTTTGCTGTGAAGCCTGACAGGAAGTAGTACTGTGTCTGCTCCGGTGTCAGAACAGATACCGGAGGAAGTACGCCGAATGCATCTGCAGACAGGAAGATTACATTCTTCGCTGCCGGTGCAGCAGATACCGGACGAACAATTTTCTCAATATGGTCAATCGGATAAGATACACGCGTATTCTCTGTTACGCTCTTATCGTTAAAGTCAATCTTTCCTTCTGCATCCAGCGTTACGTTCTCAAGAAGAGCGTTGCGCTTGATTGCATTGTAGATATCCGGCTCAGACTCTTTATCCAGGTTAATAACCTTTGCATAGCAGCCGCCTTCAAAGTTGAACACGCCATTATCATCCCAGCCGTGCTCGTCATCACCAATCAGAAGACGCTTCGGGTCTGTAGAAAGGGTTGTCTTACCTGTTCCTGAAAGACCAAAGAAGATTGCTGTGTTCTCACCGTTCATATCTGTGTTTGCAGAGCAGTGCATGGAAGCGATGCCCTTCAACGGCAGGTAGTAGTTCATCATGGAGAACATACCCTTCTTCATCTCTCCGCCGTACCATGTATTTACGATAACCTGCTCACGGCTTGTGATGTTGAACATTGCAGCTGTCTCTGAATTCAGACCCAGCTCTTTATAGTTTTCTACTTTTGCCTTGGACGCATTGTAAACAACGAAATCCGGCTCAAAGTTCTCAAGCTCTTCAGCGGTCGGCTTAATAAACATATTTGTTACAAAATGAGCCTGCCATGCTACCTCAACGATAAAACGGATTGCCATACGTGTGTCTGCATTTGTACCGCAGAAAGCATCTACTACGAAAAGTCTCTTGTTAGAAAGCTCTTCCAGTGCGATTTTCTTTACTGCGTCCCATGCTTCCTGGCTTGCCGGATGATTGTCATTCTTGTACTCATCAGATGTCCACCATACAGTATCTTTTGAGTTCTCGTCCATAACGATGAATTTGTCTTTCGGAGAACGTCCGGTATAAATACCAGTCATTACGTTGACTGCGCCAAGCTCACTTACCTGTCCTTTTTCAAAGCCTTCCAGATCCGTCCTTGTCTCCTCTTCAAACAGCATCTCGTAAGAAGGATTGTACACGATTTCTGTAGTTCCGGTGATACCATACTTACTTAAATTGATTTCTGCCATTTTACCTTTTACCTCTCTTCTTCAATAGTTGCCTGCATTTGCAGGACTTTTGATATCTTTTGATGGACATGGGTCTGTCCAACTTCCAGATTATATTATACATAATAACCGAATAAAATCAATAAAAATCCTCTAAAATTTTTCCAAATCCTCGCAGAACCTGAAAACTCTGCTTAAATCCCCAAAAATTTCTTGACCGTATCTTTCATATCATCCACTTCTACAACCGTATCGTGAAGCACAGGGGCCGTACGGATTTCCTCAATTGCCCCGGGCACTGCCACTCCTGAAATGCGGTTCAGCTCATCTACCAGCTCAAAATCCGACATACTGTCATATTTTGCGTCAATAGCATTCATAACACTTCGTGTAAATTTGTACGGGCTCGCTGTGGAGGCAATTATTGTCTTTGCCTCGTCTCCAGTCTCAGCAGCATATTTCCTGCGCACCTTAGACGCCACCGCCGTATGGGTGTCCAGTACATACCCCGTTTTATCATACACTTCCTTAATCTCCGCCGCCGTTTCAGCTTCCGAAGCATAATTTCCATAAAAATCTGCAAGCTGCGCTTTCATTTCGTCTGTAACCGCATACTTTCCTGATACACTCAAATTCTCCATTAATTCCCTGTCCACTGCGTCGTCAGCTCCGGCAATCCTGTAAATCAAACGTTCCAGATTGCTGGAAATCAGAATATCCATAGAAGGCGACGTCGTAAGGATAAATTCACGGTTCCTGTCATATGTCCCGGTAGCAAAGAAGTCATACAATACCTTATTGTCATTTGACGCACAAATCAGTTTTCCAATCGGCACGCCCATATTTTTCGCATAATACGCCGCTAAGATATTTCCAAAATTTCCTGTAGGCACTACCACATTCAGTCTTTCATCCTTCGCCAGCTTTCCTGCCGCGTACAGCTTTGCATATGCATACACATAATAAACAACTTGCGGAACCAGACGTCCAATATTAATAGAGTTTGCCGACGAAAAACGGAAACCTGCCTCTGCCAGCTCCGCCTCCAGTGCTTTATCTCCAAAAATCTTTTTAACCCCTGTCTGCGCATCGTCAAAATTTCCTTTGATGCCCACTACAAAGGTATTGTCCCCTTTCTGCGTTACCATCTGCTTTTCCTGAATAGGGCTGACGCCGTTCTTCGGATAAAATACTACAATTTTTGTCCCCGGAACATCAGCAAAGCCTGCCAAAGCCGCTTTTCCTGTATCCCCGGAAGTTGCCGTCAGGATGACAATCTCATCTTTCACCTGATTTTTCTTCGCAGAAGTAATCAGCAGATGCGGCAGAATAGAAAGCGCCATATCTTTAAACGCAATCGTCGCACCGTGGAACAGCTCAAGATAATATGCGCCGTCTGCTTCTTTTATCGGCGCGATTTCCTCTGTGTCAAATTTCTCGTCATATGCCTTTGCAATACAGTCTTTCAGCTCATCCTCTGTAAAATCTGTCAGGAACAGCTTCATGACCTCATAAGCGGTTTCCCGGTAGCTCATCCCCGCCAGCTCGTCCATGCTTCTATCCAGCGCCGGAATCATCTCCGGCACGAACAGACCGCCATCCTCCGCTAACCCCTTTAGAATTGCCTTGGAAGCGGTGACAGATACTTTGTTATCTCTCGTACTTCTATATATTAAATCCATATGCTCCATCCCTTTCTATCGCATTGCGGTTGTTCTTATTTTCATTCTGAGATTATAGCATAACTTTTTCTGCTGTACAATCTTTTTCCGTGTGAATTCCTGCCAGTCCCAGACTCGTGGCCTTTTAAAGCTCAAACCGCTGTTTGACGCTTACGCCGGAAGCTGCCACTCTCACTCCAGCGCATCCCCCCGCTCGTCCACCAGACAATATCCTGCCGATTCCACCCGGCGCGCCAGGCACACCCTGCATTCTGCCGCTTCATCTCCAGTGCAGATTTTATTGTCATACAAGTCATACTGCTTCCGGTTCCTGAGTGGGGACAGGTTTGGCATCACCACATTCGCCCCTGCTTCCAATCCCTTTTCACGCCCCCGCGGATCTACTGTCCCCAGAGCTGTGGTGGCAGGAAGGAGGACTTTGGGAAGCATGATTCGGATGATGGAAAGCAGAAACAGAGTCAGGCTGACGCTTCCTGCTTTTTCGTTGGCAAATTTCGTCCCATGATGAGGGATGAAAGGTCCGATTCCCACCATCTGAGGCTTAAGTTCCTGCAGAAATTCCAAATCTGCCGCCAGCGTTTCTAATGTCTGTCCGGGAGATCCTACCATAAATCCTGCTCCTGTCTGATACCCCAATGCTTTCAGATTATACAGGCACTGCTTTCTTTTCGACAGATGTATGTTCTCTGGATGCAGCATCCGGTAATGTTCCTCGTCTGCTGTCTCATGACGCAGCAGGTAACGGTCAGCTCCAGCTTCCCGGAATTTCCGGTAGCTCTCATAAGATTTCTCGCCTATGGACAACGTAACGGCACAATCTGGAAACTCGCGCTTGATTCTGCGGATGATCTTTTCCATCCGTTCATCTGTAAACCACGCGTCTTCTCCTCCCTGGAGCACAAATGTGCGGAAGCCCAGCCTGTCCCCTTCCCGGCAGCATTCCAGAATTTCCTCTTCGGTTAGGCGATACCGCTCTGCTTTCTGGTTTCCGCATCTGATTCCACAGTAATAACAGTCATTTTTACAGTAATTTGTGAATTCAATCAGCCCCCGCGTAAACACTTTATTCCCATAGTATTTCCGTCTCAGGCGCACTGCCTCTGTCTTGAGTAATTCTCTTGTCCTCTCATCCTCTGCTTTTATCAAAAGAGCCGCATATTCTTCTCTTGAAAGCCTATGGCTGTTGATCAATGTTTCCGCCGGCGTCATGTTTCCTCCTTCACCCAGAAAAGGACGCGCCCGAAAGCACGTCCTTTCAACATAATCCAATTTCTATTTATAATTTACAATTTTTCCAAAATCCGGTTTCAGAGCTGCGCCGCCTACCAGACCGCCATCGATATCGTCCTGAACAAATAATTCCGGAGCTGTAGCCGCATTTACAGAGCCGCCATACTGGATGCGGATAGCTGCTGCTGTCGCATCATCATAAATCTCAGCAATGCACTCGCGGATGCCTTTACATACTTCCTGCGCCTGCTCTGTCGTAGCCGTCTTTCCTGTCCCAATAGCCCAGATTGGCTCGTACGCGATAACAGCTGTCTTTGCCTGATCTGCTGTTACTCCAAGGAAGCCAACTTTCACCTGCTGACGGATGAAATCCATAGTCACGCCCTGCTCTCTCTGCTCCAGAGTCTCGCCGCAGCACATGATTGGTGTAATTCCATGCTCAAATGCCTTCAGCATTTTCTTATTTACCGTCTCATTTGTCTCCGCAAAGTACTCTCTTCTCTCAGAGTGTCCGAGAACTACATATTTAACGCCTGCATCTGTAAGCATAGCGGGAGAAATCTCGCCTGTGTATGCACCTTTCTCCTCAAAATACATATTCTCTGCGCCTACCTGGATGTTAGAGCCTTTTACAGCCTCTACAACCGGGATGATATCGATTGCCGGAACGCAGAATACTACGTCCACTTCATCATTTGCTACCAATGGTTTTAACTCGTTTACTAAAGCAACTGCCTCGCTTGGAGTCATGTTCATCTTCCAGTTGCCTGCAATAATTTTCTTTCTTGACATTTTCATTTTCTCCTTAAATATATTAAAATGGACGGCTCGCCAATCGCTATGCGGTTTGTTCCCTTTACTAACCTCATGCTTCGCTCAGCTCGCATTCGCTAAGTGCAGGGAACTAAGTTCGCACTAAGCTCTGTCTTCGCCTCCGGCTCGCCAATCGCTAAGTGCTTACTTATCGTTTGCTGCTGCTACGCCTGGGAGTTCTTTGCCTTCAAGGAATTCAAGGGAAGCGCCGCCGCCTGTGGAAATATGGCTCATCTTATCGCCAAAGCCAAGCTGGTTTACGGCTGCTGCGGAGTCACCGCCGCCGATGATTGTGGTAGCGTCTGTCTCTGCCAAAGCCTTTGCTACTGCAATTGTACCTTTTGCAAGGATTGGGTTCTCAAATACGCCCATCGGTCCGTTCCATACAACGGTTTTTGCTGTCCTTGCAGCTTCCGCGTACAGCTCTGCCGTTTCAGGTCCGATATCCAGACATTCTTTATCAGCCGGAACTGCATTTGCCGATACGACAGCTACTTCGATTTCCGCATCAATCGGGCTTGGGAAACCGTCAGCTACAACTGCATCTACCGGAAGCAGAAGTTTTTTGCCCATCTTCTCTGCTTTTTCCATCATCTCTTTGCAGTAATCAATCTTAGACTCATCCAGAAGAGAGTTTCCTACTTCTTTTCCCTGAGCCTTTAAGAACGTATAAGCCATACCGCCGCCGATAATCAGGGTATCGCATTTCTCAAGTAAGTTGTTGATAACATTCAGCTTGTCCGCAACTTTAGCTCCGCCGAGAATTGCTACAAATGGTCTTTCCGGGCTGTTTACTGCATTGCCCAGGAAGTCGATTTCTTTCTGCATCAGATAACCTACTGCCGCAGTATCCACATATTCTGTTACACCGACATTGGAACAATGTGCCCTGTGAGCTGTTCCAAAAGCATCGTTCACAAATACTTCACACAGAGAAGCAAGCTCTTTACTGAATGCTTCGCCATTCTTAGTCTCTTCCACACGGTACCGTGTATTCTCTAACAATACAACCTCTCCGTCCTGCATAGCCTCTACAGCTGCCTTTGCATTCACTCCTACTACCTCAGGATCCGCCGCAAATTTCACTTCCTGTCCAAGCAGTTCAGAAAGACGTACTGCAACCGGCGCCAGGGAAAGTTCCGGTTTCGGCTCTCCCTTAGGCTTGCCCAGATGTGAGCAGAGGATTACCTTTCCGCCGTCCGCGATTAATTTTTTAATTGTCGGAAGAGCTGCTACCAGACGGTTCTCATCTGTGATTTTCCCTTCTTTTAAAGGAACATTAAAATCACATCTTACCAGAACTTTTTTGCCTTTTACGTTGATATCATCAACTGATTTCTTATTAAGCATTTGTTTGCCTCCTGAATAATGATAATGATAAAGGGCCCGGTCCAAGCAGACCGGACCCTTTTTGGATCTTCTTAAAGATATTTAAACTTATGCTAACTCTGAGAAGTATTTGATTGTACGAACCATCTGGCTTACGTAGGAGTTCTCATTGTCGTACCAGGAAACTACCTGTACCTGAGATGTTCCGTCTTCCAGATTTACTACCATTGTCTGAGTAGCATCGAACAGAGAACCAAATCTCATACCAACGATGTCGCTGGATACGATTTCATCTGTATTGTAACCGAAAGACTCTGTAGCTGCTGCTTTCATAGCTGCGTTGATTTCGTCAACAGTAGCCTGTCCCTTAACAACTGCGTTCAGGATTGTCGTAGAACCTGTCGGGGTCGGTACACGCTGAGCAGCGCCGATCAGCTTGCCGTTCAGTTCCGGAATAACCAGACCGATAGCTTTTGCTGCGCCTGTGCTGTTCGGAACGATGTTTACAGCGCCTGCACGGGATCTTCTCAGATCGCCTTTTCTCTGCGGTCCGTCAAGGATCATCTGATCGCCTGTGTAAGCATGGATAGTGCACATGATACCGGACTGGATCGGCATATAGTCGTTCAGAGCTTTTGCCATCGGAGCCAGGCAGTTTGTTGTACAGGAAGCTGCGGAAATAACAGTATCCTCTGCTGTCAGTGTCTCATGGTTTACATTGTAAACGATAGTCGGCAGATCGTTTCCAGCCGGAGCGGAAATAACGACTTTGCGGGCACCTGCTTTGATGTGTGCTTCCGCTTTTGCTTTAGATGTGTAGAATCCTGTACACTCTAATACAACGTCTACTCCGATTTCTCCCCAAGGAAGCTGGGAAGCGTCAGCCATAGCATAGATTTTGATCTCTTTTCCATCAACAGTGATAGAATCCTCGCCAGCCTCTACCTTGTCAGCCAGATCATATTTGCCCTGTGATGAATCATATTTTAATAAATGTGCCAACATTTTCGGAGATGTCAAGTCGTTGATTGCAACTACTTCATATCCCTCTGCGCCAAACATCTGTCTGAATGCCAGACGACCAATACGGCCAAAACCATTGATTGCTACTTTTACTGCCATGATTTATATTCCTCCTAAGAATGAAATTTTGCAACCGGCCGGTATATGCCGGTTCATGATGTGTTCCTATAGTTTGTTAAAGAAACATCAACCTATTCATTATTTTACCTAATTTGTCCAGAAAATTCAAGAGCAAATTGCAAAATCCTTCAATATGCCTGCAAAACACCATTTACATTAAAAAGGAACTCAAACCCGAGTCCCTTTCAAAGTATTCCCATATTTCCGGCAAACATCCACAAGCACACGGCATTTTTTATGTAGCATTCCCGCTATCTGCATCCCTGCGCCCGTGCCGTCTGGCATCCCATGTCCAGGCTGACTGCCAGCGCCCTGTCTACCTTACACAATATTTCCGCATCCAGATGGCACACTCTGTCTTTCAGCCGTTTCTTATCAATCGTCCGCAGCTGTTCCAGCAAAATAACGGAATCTTTGATAATATCATACCGGCCTGCATCAATCTCCACATGGGTGGGAAGTTTTGCCTTATTCATCTTTGATGTAATCGCCGCACAGATAACGGTGGGGCTGTGCCTGTTCCCAATATCATTCTGGATAATCAGCACCGGGCGCACCCCGCCCTGTTCTGAGCCGACCACCGGACGTAAGTCCGCATAAAAAATATCCCCTCGCTTAATAATCACAAAATTCACACTCCGATTCCTGTTTTTCCTTTCCGGTATCTACAGTATTCCCCTGTTTTTTATCGTTATTCATTTTCGGCGGTAAATTTGCATAGACAAAGGACCGGCATTTCAAATGCCGCTTCCCATCTGCATTTTATCAAACTGAGGTTATCGTTTCGCCTTCGCTGCGATTTACGGATTTTCCCTGAACTTTCCGTCTCGGATATAGACCCTTGGGACGCGTTTTCCAATGTTGCACACGAACTCATAGGGGAACCGTCCTGACAGTTTTCCAAGAATATCTACATCCAAAACGTTTCCTTCTGATTCTCCCATCAGAACTGCCTCGTCCAATTCCTTCGCTTCCGGGATTCCGGTTACGTCTACCATAAACTGATCCATACATACCCTGCCAAGAATCGGCGCTTTTTTCCCATGTATTAACACCCAGCCTTTATTGGAAAGGCTTCGCGGATACCCGTCCCCATATCCTACAGGTATCGTGGCAATCCGCATTTTCTGTTCTGTAACATAAGTTCCCCCATAGCTGACAGGCGTTCCCGCTTCCACATCTTTTATGTACACAATATGGCTTTTTAAGGACATTGCCGGACGGAGCGGCAGGCTTTCACGGCTCACTTCCTCTGAAGGATAAATCCCATAACCTGTAATCCCCGGCCTTACCAGATCCGCCGTAAGCCCCGGCATCTCTAAGATAGCGGCACTGTTTGAACAATGCCGCAGGGGAATTTCTACCCCTTTCTCTTTCAGCAGTTCTAAAAAATGTATGTATCTCGAAAACTGAATTTTGGCATGGGACTTATCTGCCTCGTCAGCCCTGGCAAAGTGCGTAAACAGCCCCTCTATCTCAATCCCGGGAAGCGCGGTAATCCGGGCAGCCTCCTCTGCGCCTTCTTCTGTATCTGGAAGCCCAATCCTTGCCATTCCCGTATCTACAGCCATATGTATAAAAAACTTCTTTCCCTCTGCCAGCGCCGCCTCCGACATCTGCGCCGCCATATCATACTTGAAAACTGCAGGGCGTATTTCTTCTCTCGCCAACCAGCGGTAATCCTCCCGGAACGTATAGCCTAAGATCAGTATGGGCTTTGTAATTCCATGTCTCCTTAGCTCCTGCGCTTCCTCCACAGCCGCCACCGCGAATCCCCAGATATCATCCAGCGGCTCCAGAAACCTTGCTATAGGCACGGCGCCGTGTCCATACCCATCGGTTTTTACTACGGCAATCATTTTCTGTCCGCCGCCAAGCTTCTTTTTCATTTCCTGATAATTAAACTCTATTGCATCCAGATCAATTTCCGCCCATACTCTTCCATGCTTCTTCATGCGTTCTCTCCCTCCAACAATACTGTCGGTATCTCCTTCAAAAGATCTCCTGCCAGCATCCCGCGTCTTCCCAGACGTTTGGACGCCAGTTCCCCGGCAGAGCCGTGAATCCACACTGCCAGCTTTGCCGCCGCAAAAGGCTCCATCCCCTGTGCAAGCAGTCCTGTCAGAATTCCTGTAAGTACATCCCCGGAACCTCCCGTTGCCATTCCGTCTGTCCCCGTGAGATTTACGCAGATTTCCCTGCCGTCAGAAACCACGGTTCTGGTATCTTTCAGTACGCAAACCACCCGGTACTCCTCTGCAAATCGCCGGCATGTTCCCGGCAAATCTTCCAGAATCGTGCTTTTGGGAATACCCGTCAGACGTTCCATCTCTCCTACATGGGGAGTCACCACAACAGGCGCCCGGCGCTCCCTTAACGTCTCTATCCTGCCGGAAAGCAGATTCAGCGCGTCTGCATCCAGTACCAGCGGACAGACGCATCTTTCCAAAAACAAACACAGGATTTCCCACTTTCCCTCGCCTGTTCCAAACCCCGGGCCGATTCCTGCTGCTGTAGGCCACCGGAAGCTGTTTTCTTCTTCCAAAACCTCCGAAACCTCATATGTAGACAACAGCGCTTCCGGAAGCCTTTCCTGCACAATCACCCGATTGCATTCTTCTGTAAAGATTTTCACCAGCCCTGTTCCCACACGGTACGCTGCCTCCCCTGCCAGATATGCCGCACCGCACATATTCTTCTGTCCCGCCACAAGCAGGGCTTTTCCGTAAGTACCTTTATTTGAATACCTCATCCTCCGCGGCAGGCAGCGCATATCCTCCCGTCCGAGATAGTATGCACGGGGTAATTCCCCACGGAAACTTTTCTCTGTAATTCCTATGTCCCATACAACGGTTTCCCCGCAGTATAAGGCTCCCGGGTAAAGCACCTGTCCAAGCTTCGCAAACCCGAATGTCACGGTTCTGTCTGCGCATACGGCTGCCCCCATCACTCTGCCGCTATCAGCAGAAATGCCTGAAGGGATATCTACTGCTATCACCTTTCCCGATGCCTGATTAATCTGTTCGATCAACGTCCGGTACTCTCCCTCGACTTTCCTGGAAAGCCCCACGCCAAAGATAGCATCTACTATACAAGTATATTCATGAACGTCTATATTGCTGACAAAATTCATACCATAATTTTCGCAGATTTTCTTCTGAATCCGCGCTGCTTCGCTCATGGACTCCTCTTTTCCTACAAACAGGACAGCAATCTCCACATTTCGCTCCATCAAAATCCGGGCGGCTGCAAATCCGTCGCCTCCGTTATTGCCCGAACCGCACACTGCCAGCACCTTATCCGTACAAAATTCACCGTCCATCACCGAATCTGCCACTGCCAAAGCTGCCCGCTCCATAAGCACAAGACCGGGAACCCCATATTCTTCTATCGTAATCCTGTCGCATCTCTGCATCTCCCGGGCATTTACCAGGTATTTCATCTCCCCGTCTCCTGTCTGCGGCTGATATTATAGGAAAGCTGCATCAGGCTTTCCGACAGATGTACATTCTCCACAATCACATCCTCCGGCAATCTGAGATCCAGGTGTGCGAAATTCCAGATAGCTTTCACACCATTCTCGACCAGCAGCACCGCCATCTCTTCAGCCTGGCTTTTCGGCAGCGTAAGCGCGGCAATCTGAATGTCATTTTCCCGCAGAAAACGGGGAATCTCATCTGCCACACGTATCTCTATCCCCCTCACATTTTTTCCCACAAGCTCTGGATTCACATCAAAAATCCCTATAATCTTAAATCCCCGCTTTTCAAACTTTACATAATTCGTAAGCGCCTGCCCCAGATTTCCTCCTCCCACGATAATCATATGGTAGGTTTTATCCAGTCCAAGGATTCTTCCTATCTCATTATAAAGAAACTCCACATTATAGCCATAGCCCTGCTGCCCAAAACCGCCGAAATTATTCAAATCCTGCCGAATCTGCGATGCAGTTACCCGCATCTTTTCACTCAAATCATTTGAAGAAATTCTCTCTACACCTCTCTCAAGCAAATCTCCTAAATACCGGTAATAGCGCGGCAGACGTTTCACTACTGCCCTTGATATTTCCTTCCCCTCCATCAGAATCATCCTTCCCGACTATAGTTTACCCCATCCCGTCAGCGGTCTTCCCCTGTCGGAATGGGGTATGCTTCTTTATCCAGTATACCTAAATGTTAAATTTCTGTCAATTCTTATAGCTGGGTTGTCACAAAAATATCATAAATCGCTTTAATTGCCGCTTCAAAATCATCATTTCTCACGCCGATGATAATATTCAGCTCGCTGGAACCCTGATCAATCATCTTCACATTGATATTCGCATGTGCCAGCGCGGAGAAAATACGCCCAGCCGTTCCTCTGGTCGCCCGCATACCGCGCCCTACCACTGCAATCAAGGCCAGGTTCGCTTCTAAATCTACAGAATCCGGGTTCACCGCACGGTGGATTCCCGCCAGTACCTTCTGCTCCTTTTCCTCAAATTCCGACTGATGGACAAAAATTGTCATCGTGTCGATACCGGAGGGCATATGCTCAAAAGAAATCCCATTTTCTTCAAACACCTGGAGCACCTTCCTGCCAAATCCAACCTCCGCATTCATCATATCCTTCTCAATATTCAGGGCGGCAAAACCTTTCTTCCCGGCAATTCCGGTGATTGTATAATTCGGTCTCCTGCATGTGCTTTCCACAATCAGGGTTCCTTTATCCTGCGGAGCATTCGTATTCCTGATATTAATGGGGATTCCCGCCTTGCGCACCGGGAAAATCGCATCTTCGTGAAGTACAGTCGCGCCCATATAGGAAAGCTCCCGCAGCTCCCGGTAAGTAATTGTCTCAATCACCTTCGGATTTTCAATGATTCGTGGGTCTGTCACCAGGAACCCGGAAACATCCGTCCAGTTTTCATAGATATCCGCACTGATAGCTTTTGCCACAATAGAACCGGTCACATCGGAACCGCCTCTCGAAAATGTCTTTACCTTTCCGTCCGGCATGGCGCCGTAAAATCCCGGAACCACAGCGCTCTCTACCTCTGCCAGCCTTGCGGAAAGCTTTGCATTTGTCTCATCCGCCGCAAAATTCCCATCCTCGTCAAAACAAATCACCTCTGCCGCATCCACAAACTCATATCCCAGATATGCAGCCATTACAATGCCGTTCAGATACTCTCCCCTGGAAGCCGCATAATCTGTCCCTGCTTTCCCGGCAAAAGACTCACTGATAACCTGGAACTCTTCTTCGAGGGAAAGCGAAAGCTCCAGTCCATGAATAATTTCATAATAGCGCGCCTTGATATCCTCCAGCAGTTTCCCAAACTTTTCTCCTGCCTCAGCCGCAGCATAACACTTATAGAGCATATCCGTTACCTTCGTGTCCCCGTCAAACCGTTTTCCCGGTGCAGACGGTACTACAAACCGTCTCGCTTCATCGCTGCGGATGATATCTCCTACCTTACGGAACTGCTCTGCGCTGGCAAGAGAACTGCCTCCAAATTTCACTACTTTTTTCATACTTTTTATCTCCTCCTGACGTAACAACTAGACGTTTCTCTTATCTTAGTATAAAAATCGCCGTTCGTCCAGTATTTTAGGAAGATATTCTTTCAGGCTAATCCTCCGTAAGCTTAAACTGCGCTCCGTCATATACGGGGATTCCCATCCGCTCATCTGTCAGGGCAACCGAAGAAGAGCCTTCCTGAATAAATTCCAGCGTATCCTTATCTATTCTCTTAAACCGGAAATGATAAGTCCCTTCATAATCTGTCAGAGTCAAAATATCTCCCTCCACTTCATATGTACCGGCATGAAGATACGAGGACAGCAAATCAAAACCGAAACTGCCTTCTTTTGTTATTTCATTCAGGCTCAGCCCCGGAGTCCAGAGGTCTTTAAGCTCCTCATCCACATCTGCCCCCACCTCCATTTTATATGTTTTTACCGCGTCCGATGCTTCTGGAACTCCGACTGAAAAACCATACTCCTGATTGTAAACGCTGCCGTCAGATTCTGCCTGGCTTTCGGGAACTGTATCTGCTACCCTTCCATTTGTGCCAAGCAGACAGACTGCCATGATACACACCACGCCCAGGCCAGCTCCCACCCAGCGCCCTGTATGCCTGAAATTCAGAATATTCCGTATCCGTCTTTTGATTCCATTTTCTCCAAACCCCAGGATTCCTGTGTGGAAGCTTTCGCTTTCTTTCTGTGCGAAAGAAAGCAGGAGGCTGCTGTATTCTGCTTTTCTTTTAACCCCTATCCGTTCCAGAACCCGCTCGTCGCAGCTCATTTCCATATCTTTCTGCATCGCAAAATACGCCGCCCACACAAGAGGATGAAACCAGTAAACCGCCAGCAGCAGGTATGCAAAGATCTTCACCAGATAATCCCTTCTCTGGATATGGTACTGCTCATGGCTCAAGATAACCATGCGTTCTGCTTCCCCCAAGCGGAAAGGAATATAAATCTTCGGGCTGAAAATCCCCATAACGAACGGCGATGGGATGTTTTCGCACTCCCAGACATTTTCCTGCATCCAGACTGCTTTTTCTACTCTTCTCCTCATCTGTATCCAGGACAGCAGGAAATACCCCAGGAGCGCGACAACGCCCAACGCCCACAGAAACATAAGAACCTGCCATATCCCATCTGTGGCGCTCGCCCTGCCTTGCAGCGCAGGAGCTGTCTGCAAAGCGCCCGCGCCTGCCAGCCCCTGCCCAAGCCCTGCCGGCTGCGCCCCAAAAGCTTCGCCCATCCCCGGCTGCGCGATATTCCTTCCTATACTTGTCCCCCTGAAAAAACCAAGATTAAATATGCTGAGCGCCGATGAAACAGAAAACGGAACTGCCAGACGGAATCCTGCGATTCCCCAGAGCAGGTACGAATAGCGTTTCGGTGCGCGCAAAAGGCACATCCGTATGGCAAACACCGCAAGAATCACAGGCACCGCCGTAATCCCCATCTCCAAAATAACCCGAAACAGCTTCTCCATAAAATCCCTCCTCCTACTCCTCGTGCTCTTCTATCATTTTCCGAATCTCCTCCGCTTCCTTTCTCGACAGCTTTTTCCCTCCCAGGAATGCAGCCAGAAATCTGGGAAGCGAGCCGCTGAATGTACGTTCCACAAAATAATCGCTCTCCTGTGACTGTACCTTTTCCCTTGGAATCTTTACAGACACCACGGCATTTTCATTTTTGATATACCCCTTTTCACACAGCTTCTTTATCGTCGTATAAGTCGTAGACTTTTTCCAGCCCAGCTCCTTCAGGCAAAGAGCCGCCAGCTCTCCTGAATTGATCGGTGCGTAATCCCACACTACCGTCATAAAACGGTAATCGCTGTCACATAATTTCAAATATTCCACTGGAAAACCTCCTCTCTTTCTAAAATGAGCATCAGGTCTATAGTTATAGACTTATTTTTATTCTATAACTATAGACCTGACTTGTCAACGACAAATTGCATTTCTTTTTATTTTATTGTATAATTGAGCGAGTGACTTTATAAATCCCACCTCATTTTTGAATGGAGACACAGCATGATCAGAAAATTACAAGAACCAGATATCGACCAAGTCGCAGATATTTGGCTGGATACCAATCTGAAAGCCCACGATTTCATCCCCGCGCAATATTGGAAAGACCATTTCGAACATGTAAAAAAAATGCTTTTACAGGCGGAAGTCTATGTCTATGAAGATGAGTCCACCCACAACATAGACGGCTTTCTTGGGCTGGATGCTGACTATATCGCAGGAATTTTTGTCCGAAGCAGCGCGCAGTCCAAAGGTATCGGAAAGCTGCTGCTGGACTTTGCCAAGTCCGCGAAAGGACAGCTAACACTAAGCGTATATCAGAAAAATGTAAGAGCCGTTAAATTTTATCAGAGAGAATCCTTTCAAATTCAGCACAAAAATATAGACAAAAATACTGGTGAAAAAGAATATACTATGATATGGAAGCAATAATGGCGCCTGTAAACCGCAGAGCGCCATTATTTACGCCAGTATCCTTTTCACATCCTAATTTTTGATTTTGTCAAACCTTGCTTCAGGTATTTCTCAACGCCTCCCTCTCTTTTTCCAGCTCTTTTACAAGCTCATAAGGTGTCCACAGCAGATTGTACGGCGTCGTAACTGCTTTCAGGCTCACTGGGGCGATGCCTATTTCCCGGTAACGTTTCAGGAACACATCTACTTCATCCTCCGGCATTCCACAGAAAACCAGCAGCTCCGGCATGTTGTAAAGGGCAGGCGCAGCTGCCTTTCCCCGCATCTCTTCCGGGAGCCTGGGCAATCCCACAAGTTCCACAAGCGGCGTGTTAATCTGCGCGTAAGAAATCTCGTCCAGTCCCAAATTCAGTTCCCCGCACAGTGACAGAATCTTCTCTTTTTTCTCCCTGTCCGTCATATAGACGAAAATCTTCTTATATGATTTCATACTGCATCCACTCATATTTCAATCTGCTTCCTTCCATGATTTCCGCCGGAAGCAACGCCCGCGCGACCATCTTTAACTCATCGGAATCTATATCCGTCCTTTTTAAATTTGCATAATCCCCGTCAATACTGACAACTTCGTAGTACCAGGTTTCCACTCTGTTTCCTCCTTCTTCCGGCTATTTGCCCGGCGTTTTCTATATTTCAACTGATACCCGAATCTTACCATAAAAGCAGTCTCATGGCAAGCTATGCTCTTTCCACCCGGTATTTCCCTTTTACCACCACAGGCAGCCAGCCGTTCTTTACTTCAATCCATATATCGCCGTTCCAGGAAATTTCCAGATCCTTGATTTTCACTACGTTCCCTTTTTTTAATTTTGCCTTGTTGCCTGACAGCCGTTTGCATTTTTTCTGCACGGACTTGGGAAGCTCGGTATATTTCACGTAGCCAGCCTGTTCAGACTCCGTAGACACGCCTGTTCGGAATGTAATTCCCTGGGTAAGCCGCACCTTCATTCCTATCGTCAGCTCCCCGTCATTTCCCATAGCGAAAGCCACATCTGCCCGGAACCCGTTCATAGTCAGACCAAATCTGTCCCACACATGCGTCGGGTCTACATGCCCCGAAGACAGTCCCGCTCTGCGCCCCTCATCATGGGATGAAATCAGGTAAAGTCCCGACGGGAGCTTCGCCTGCGGATTCCAGCCGTATTCCCGGCAAATGTGCGCGCACAACTCTACGGTTGTCCAGTACCCCCTCAGAATATCCTGCTTAAACTTGGTAAAATTCGTCACGTCATACAAAGCCCCGTTTGTATAAACAATGGCGTCCGACTCACAGATTTCTATCGTAATTAAATTGTTATTTCCGTAGCCGGCATCTGCCCAGCTTCGGTAACTCTCCGGCAGGAACTGCAGCACCAGTCCCGGAACCTCCGCGTCCACACAATAATGAACGCAGGTATCTACGCTGCTCTGATCCCAATACTCTGCGATTGCCTCCGCGTTGTCCTGCCCTGTCCCGATTGTGTGTATCTGAATCCCAATCTTCTGAGAAGTTACACCGCTCTGATAGCAGCGGTTCTTTGTAAGATAACGCTTTACAATATTCAAAGCCATTTGGCGTCCCTCCTATATATTTACTGTGAAAGCCCTGGCTTTTGCCAATGCTTCCATAGTACTATATACACTTCGCCAAACTGCTCTGTGCCTGTCCCTTTTCTCATTTTTTATTTATTCGTGCCATAAAATGCTATAAAAGCAGAGGGCTGCAAAAACCCTCTGCCGTCTTTTAAATATTTTAGCCTTTTGTAACAGTAATCGGCCATGACATACTTCTTTTCGCCCATTTACTGTATACAATTTTTCCGTTTACTCTTCGGTAAGCCCTTATGTTAAATGTACTTTTTGTGTTTATGATATTTCCCGAATACCGGGTGATATTTCCCCCTCTAATCGTTTTAAACAGCTTCTGCTTTTTACCGCCGGGCTTTATTTCATAAATCTGGTATCCTTCCGCGCCCGGCACTTTATGCCATGTAAAAGTCCCATCCGGCGAACGAAACATTGATTTTGACCTGCGCCTGGAAAATGCTTTTTTCAAAACAGTGATTTTACAGCATACCTTTCTGCCCCCCACTCTCGCATATACCTTTGCTTTCCCTGGTTTCAAAGCAGTTACTGCTGCTTTCTTTCCCTCTTCATTCAGAGCAAGAATATCCGATGTACTGCTCCACGAAACCTTCTTTGACGTAGAAGCTTTCAGCATATAGGTTTCATTTACTTCTAAGACAATCTCCTGTTCGTTCAACATAGAAGACGCCGCTTGTACATTCCATCCGCAAAATATCACACACAATGCCAGTACGGAAAAGATTATTTTTGAAATTCTCTCTTTCATGCATTTATCTCCCCTCTTTAACTATATTTCTTTACCAGCTGCAAAACAGCATTTGTTAAACGCCTTCCGTAATTTTGTGTAGGCGTATCTGATGTAATAATTCCCATCACATAATATTTTCCACTTTCTTTATAATATAATGGTCCTCCACTTTGCCCGCTCTCTATATCCATCGTATAATCCAGCAAATATCCGTCACCCATAAAATTAACCGTTCCTGCCTGACGATACAATTTATTACGCTCACTCACCGCCCCCGGATATCCAGCCACAATAACTTTCAATGAAGAACCTACATTTTCTCCCGTCCCAACCATATAGTTTGCGTCCGTTCTAAAATATCCTGTAGTATTCCCAACCGCTGTAGCTAATTCCATAACTGCATAATCGTATTTCTCATCATAATTCTTTTCATATTCTAAAGCATTTTGTTTATATTTTGTAGGTACATGCAGAACTGTTCCTTGAACTCCTCCATATGGAAGATTATTACCATTTCTTCCTGGATAGAACATTACCTTTGTAATGTTACATATCTCTCCTTTCCATACTGGATATAAACAATGCGCTGCAGTCATCACCAATTTAGGTCCTACTAAAAATGCACTTCCCGAATCCATCATAGCTGCCCCCGTAGAAGGTACTGTATAATATGTAACCAAACGTCCCACGTAACGATACGGAGCAACTGTAGTATCAGAAACAATGGTACGATTATCACTCCCTATTATAGCATATGTAGATATTGATTCATCGAATACAGTTATTGGATCTAATGCAAAATCACTTACATAACTCGTTTCTTCTGTCTGCGTCTGCAGATTATAATCTGAAATCTCTACAAGTTCCTGTTCATTTGGGATAATATTATTTACCGTTGGCGCTGCATATAATATCTGCGTATACATGTTGAAAAACGTCACCGCGCCCATCACCACAATAATAGCTTTCTTTAACCATTTCTTTCTCATGTAGTATACCTCCTTTTTTGTAAATGGGCCAAGTATAAATTCAGACTTTATACCCCTATATCTGTTGAGTTATATTATATATTTTACATTTTTATATGTCAATTGAAATTATCTAAAATAAAATTAATATTTTTAAACTAAATGTTCTATATACACAAAAACATGCCGCTTATCACGAAGAAGCAGCATGTTCTCGTTTTTTCTTATTCCCGTTTCCCCTTCTGAACCACCAAACTCCCAATCCATCCTGACGCAATCCCGATCAACGCTCCCACAAACACATCCGATGGGAAATGCACATACAGATAAAGCCTGGAAAAAGCAATCAGAACCGCCAGTATACTTCCCAGAATCCAAAGGCGGTTTTTGCTGAAAAACAAAGCAGACACCACTGCAAAGGCCGCTGAGGTATGCCCTGACGGAAATGAAAAGTCCAGGGGGCGCTGAATCAGGAGCTGAATCGCCGTATTGATATCATAAGGGCGTGTGCGCGCCACCAAAGGTTTTAAAAGCAAATTGCAGCAGATCACTTCCAGCAGAAGGCTGACTGCGGCAGCGATTCCTGCCTTTCGGGTTTTCGGAATCGCCAGCAAGATCAGAGTTCCGATAATCCAGATCATCCCCGCATCTCCCAGTCTTGTGATAAACGGCATAACAGCGTCAAAAAAGTCGTTCCGCATATTTGACTGAATAAAGTCCAAAATTCCAAAATCAAAGTTCATGTTGTGTCTCCTCCCTGACGGTTATCATATTACACAACATACCATAAGAAAAGAATTTATTCAAGCATACCTCCATTCCAGTTGAAACCCTCTTTCCTGCATGTTAAAATAAATCCACTGAAACGCGAAACGGCATTTTTTAACAGGGAGATATCTATTTTGAAAAAAATTCTTATTGTAGAGGACGATACCAGCATTAATCATCTGCTGAAAGAAGCGCTGACAAAAGAAGGCTATGCCTGCGACCAGGCATTTTCCGGGACAGAAGCGGGGATGCTTCTTCAAATGAATTCCTATGCGCTTGTGCTTCTGGACTTGATGCTCCCGGGTATTCCGGGTGAAGAGGTACTGGAACAAATCAGAAAAAGCGGTACTACTCCAGTCATTGTGCTGACTGCTAAAAACGAACTGCAGGAAAAAGTGGATGTACTGACCGGCGGAGCAGACGACTATATTACAAAACCTTTTGAAATCAAAGAAGTCCTTGCACGCGTACAGGTACAGCTCCGCCATCTGTCCCGGGCTCCGGAACAGGCGGTTCTTTCCCACAAAGCGCTCACCCTGGACAGAAACACGTTCCTGGCCAGCATTTCCGGAACAGAGCTGCCCCGTATTACCAAACAGGAATTTGCGATTCTGGAACTGCTTCTGAAACACCCAAAACAGGTATTCAGCAAGGAGGACATTTTTGAATATGCCTGGGAAGAGCCGTATATGGGGGAGACAAAGACGCTGGATGTCCATATCAGCAATATCCGCAAAAAGATCAAGACGCTCACCGACGAAGATTACATAGAAACCGTCTGGGGCATCGGTTACCGTTTAAAGCCCTGATTCTTTACTCTTTTTTTACTGTTTCTTTGCTTTTCTTTTGGATTGTTCCGATAAGATAAGATCAGTCAAGAAAAAGTCCAGCTAAGAAATGTCAATAGGTAAAATGAAAAATGTTAAAAAAGTTTTTTTTAAGTAGTTGATGTAAAAAAG
>NZ_CALPCM010000031.1:0-33587 GCF_943193015.1 Hominisplanchenecus murintestinalis | reverse complement strand
ATTTCCTCGTCCGTGGGGATGTCCACAATCCCGACATAGGAATAGTAGATGTCGATTTGCTGTGTCCGTTTCCCGTCCTTTTTCTCACGCTCATGGACTACGATTTTATCCACAAATGCGTTTAGGATTTCGGGCGTCAGCTCGTCGATGTGGGTGTATTTCTTGGTGACTGCTATCAACTTGGCGACATTGGTCGCTTCTGTGTCGGCTTTGCTGACCTCGGCTGTCAAGGCTTCGATTTCCTGCTTTAGCTGTTCCTGCTCGGCTTCATATCCGTCTGACAGCTTGTAAAAGCGTTCGTCATTCAGCTTTCCGTTGACATTATCCTCATAGATTTTACGGAACAGGCGGTCAAGTTCCTTTATCCGCTTTTCGTCCTTTTCTATCTGTTTCTGCTTTGCGGATAACTCGTATCGGCGTTCCGCAAGGGTGGCGTCAATCTGCTGTCGGATAAACACATGCTCAAACTGCTGTAAATAGGAGAGGAAATGCTGAAGCTGTTTCAAGACCAACTGTTTTAATGCGTCCTCTCGGATATAGTGCTGCGTACATTCCTTTGCCCTGCTCGTCCTTTTATACATGGAACAGCGGAAATGCTCATATCCGTTTGCTGTGGCTAAGCTGAGTTTCGCCCCGCAGTCGGCACAATAGAGCAGCCCCGAAAAGATACTTGTCATTCCGCTTTTGGTCAGTCTGCGTTTGTTCTCCCGTATCACCTGCACTTTTTCCCATATATCCCTGTCAATGATGGGGGTATGGGCGTCCTCGATATACGTCCGCCTGTCCTTTGCGGTGGGGATGCGTTTCTTGCTCTTAAAGCCTAAACGGATGGATTTAAAGCTCTCCGTCACGCCGATATATGCCACATTTTCCAGAATGGATGCAATCGTGGCTGGCTCCCAGTTATAGGGATATTCCGATTTTTTTGCAACGCCGATTCCCTTTGACACTTTGTAGGCTGACGGGGTAAGCACTTTATCTTCCCAGAGGGCTGTGGCAATGGCTGACACGCCTTTCCCCTGCATACAGAGTAAGAATATCCTGCGGACAACTGCCACCGCTTCCTCGTCCACAAGCCAACGGGTTTTGTCATCTGGATTACGCGAATATCCGTAGGGCGGTGCGCCTAAATGCTCCCCCGCAAACCCTTTTGCTTTCTTGACTTCCTTTACCTTTTTGCTCGTGCTTTTGGGATACCATTCGTTGAAAAGGTTGGTAAAGGCGGCAAATTCGTTGCTTTCAAGGCTGCCCGTGTCCACGTTGTCCATGATGGCGATAAACCTCACACCTGCTTCTGGGTAGATGATTTCGGAGTAAGAGCCGACCTCAATATAGTTCCTGCCGAAGCGTGATAAGTCTTTGACAATGACCGTTTTTACAAGCCCTTTTTCAATGTCCGCCGACATTTCCTTAAAGCTAGGGCGGTCAAAATTCGTACCCGTATAGCCGTCGTCCACGTAGAATTTCGGGTTAGTGAAACCGTGTTCTTTGGCGTATTTCATCAGATATTCTTTCTGGTTTACAATGCTGTTGCTTTCGCCTTCCCGTCCGTCATCTTGGCTTAATCTACAATACAATGCAGTAAATTCTTCCTGCTGTCTTTTCATAAAGCTCTCCTTCCCGACAGCAGACACGGTATTGTGAAGTGTAGGTACAGTGTACCACATCTGCCCTTAAACTTCAACGCTTTAAAGCGATAATTCTTCCGCTGCCTGTTATTCCCCGTTGTCATCACCCCAATTCTCATCATAAAATCCATATCCCTGTGCGCCACGCCGAAAAATATCCGTAAGCATTACAAGTAAGTCCCTCCCGTCTTTTCGGAAATGGGCGTTGACGGTGAATTCCGTGCCGCCGATTTTCTCGGTGAAACTCATCGGCTCTGGGATGCGGACAAGGGGCGTGACGTTCTGGACAGGCGGCAGAGGGGGATATATCTTATCGGGATTTACCATAGGGGCGTCCTTGTATTCCTCCATAATCTCCTGTATTTCTTTCTCGGACAGTCTGCTCATCGCAATAATTCCTCCCTCCTGCGGTCTGTTTTAATTGGCTGTTTCTGCCGATTTAACCACTGATTTTCAATCGTGTCGTGGATTTGGTTTAAGCAGCCGTCAATGTGTGCGGAGCGTTTCTCAATCCCGTCCGCATATTTCAGCCGCTTTCTAAGCTCCGTTATCCGCTCTGTCACGCCCTGTTTTTCGGCTCGGAGTGTTTCTTTTTCGGCTGGTGTGGCACGGCGTACCTTGTTCCGCAAATGCTGGCGGTAGTCAATCAGTTTATTCATTTCGGTCTGGTTTTTCTCCCTGTCGGCGTGTAAATCGGAGAGAGTAGAAATGTTATGCTTTGACATATACCGCACCTGTGCGGTAATCTCGTCCAGTTTCCGCAATTCCTCTTTCATCAGCGGGCTTGTCGGCTTGTAGTCCGTGCCTTTGGGAAATATCCCTAACTGATAGCACCAGTAGTAATATAACGCTAAGATTCCCGTGGTTTTCTGGTGTGATTTCCATGCGTTTTTATACTGCTCTGGCATATGGGGAGAGTAGGAAATCCTTGCTTTGTAGTTTCCATAGCGGGAAATCCCGCCTAAACATGACCGTATGAAATCGGGAGTCAGCCGCTCGTCAAGCGTGTCTAACCTTGTGAAATGGTTGTATTGCGGCAGCTTCATTTTCCAATGGCTGCCCGAAAAATCAATTTCATATCCCTTGTCAGTAAGGTATTTCATCAAGTGCTGTAAATCCCTGCTCCCGTTGATTGCTTCTTTTAAATCCTTCCGATAGACGTTGTAGCGTGTCGGCTTGCCGTTCTTTTCGTCCAGATACAGTGGTCTTGACGGGGCTTTCTTGGGGTTTTCAATTACCGACAAACCGTACTCTCGGCATAAGCGGTCGGACACTTCCCTTAACCGTTTCTGCTCCGATTTTGAGTAATTATATTTGCTCCCATCCAGATAAGAAACGGAGTTGAAGCAGAAATGATTATGCAGATGTCCTTTGTCAAGGTGGGTGGCAACGATTATCTGGTACTTGTCGCCCCACATCTCCCTTGCTAGCTTCAACCCGATTTCATGGCACTGTTCGGGCGTTACCTCGTCTGGCTTGAAGCTCTGGTAGCCGTGCCAAGCGATATATCCGCCTGTCTTTTGGTACTGTTTTTTTGTCAAAATCATCTGCTGTAATGCTGTTTCTTTCAGACAATTGATTGCGGAAACATACTCGCCCTCATTTGTTTTTAACGGATTTTTCACATAGGAGAACACGTCAAAAAAATCCTGCATATCTTGATTCGGCACGGTCTTTTCTGGGTTTTCTATATAGTCAATCACGTCTTTTATGCTCCCTTTGACATGCCATAGGCTTGTTACCGCCATATCAGACCGCCCCCTGTTCTGTCAATTCTTCTACGTTAAATCGTTGTGGGAGAGTTGTTTTTTGTTGCAGTTCTAAGATAAAATCCTCAATCTCTTTACAGATTTCGGCGGTGGTTGGATAGTAGGGAACACACTTTTTGAAAGCGTCATGCATTTCATAGAGCTTGTTTAACAGTTCCCAAAACTCGGTTTTAGGCTGTGGCTGCGGGGAGTTTCCCTTGCATAACTGGCGCATAAATTCTGCTGCGGACAGACCGCAAGCGGCGGCGCACTGCTTTAATTTTTCATGTTCTTCCTCGTTCAATCGGACGGTAATCGGGACATTCCGCACGTCCTTTTCTGATTTTTCTCTGCTCATTTTCCTTAATCCTCCAGTCTTAAATTCCTTTCTTCGGGGTATTCAGGGGCTGTCCTCTGAGTTAGTCCATGCCCGCAAGCGGCATGGATTGGGATTGTGGCTGACACAATCCGATGCTCGCTATCTCTGTGGACAACGCCGCAGAGCATTTTTCCTGTGCAGCGGCATTCTTCCATACCTGTCTTACCCGCCGAAAAGAAAATCCTATGTCCCTGCACCTCCGTTCTGGATTCGTTTTCTCTTGACTTTTGGATAAATGAAAAGCCGCTACACTACACCACGAACGACAGGAGAGATTTCTCCTGCTCGGATTCGCAATGCTATGTAACGGCTTTGGGATTCAAAACCTTGCTGCCATACGCCAGCCGAAAAGGGCAGCATAAATTCGGCGGTGGTCAGCCTTGTCCGTTGGCTGACATTTCATTCTTCCATCTATGTGCTATTTAATTTTCAATCTTCCAATTCCCTTACGGGTATTTCAGAATACCATAGCGGCTGTATCCATGTCAAGATTTTGAGCAAACTTTTTAGTATTCCCTGTGGACGGGAATTTTATTCATTTAATTTTAAATTGGGTGGGGAAATTTTATCCCCACCCAATAGCCCGCCGAAAAACCGTCTATCTTAGATGATTATAAAATCTTCCGCAGCTTTTTCCGCAGATGGTCTAGCCTTGCATAGATAGCTCCCGTTGTCAATCCAACAAGCGGGGCAATTTCCTTTGTGGAATAGCCCTGCATTTTCAGCAGGATAATTTGCAGGGTACGCATGTCCACCGTAAGCAATGCCCGATACAGAGTCTCGTCCTCAATCTCATCCAGTAAATCGGCAACCGACTTTACTTCGGTATCCCGCTCCCTGTCTGCCATTCCCTCAAGGTATTCGCCGAAGTCGCTTGTCCAATGGTAAAACCGCCTGTTGGAATTGAAGTCTGCCCTGTCGTCTGTGCGGATTTGTTCAATGGTGTTTTCATCAACTCCATGCTCCCGCAATATTTTTTCCTCGGCTTCTTTCCAGATAAGCCATTTCCTGTTCTCACGTCCGTTGTTGTATGCCATTCTTTTTTCCTCCAATCTGAATTTTTGAAATGTAATAATCCAGATTGGAAAGGCGGCGAACGACAGCCAACAGCAGAAACAGCCCCTCGGCACATTCCGATAAAAAACGACAAAAGAAAAACCGCAAAGGCTCTGTGTCCTCTACGGTTATAAGTAATCTCAATTCTGTTAAGTGGAGATTCTACTTCTGGTTTCATGGTGAGAAGTAGCGTTGCATAAGCAGGGACTTTTTTAACGGGTTTCCTGCCAATCCCCAATATGCTATGTATAAGTCAAATCTGCGTTGCATGAGCAGATAGCTTACTGCCCGAAAAAAGGACATAAAAAAATCCCTCCAAACTTAAAACAGGTCTGGAGAGTGTCTGTTAAGTCTTTTCGGGCATAGCAAATCAGCCCACCAAAACACCGTTTTTTTATATGGCGTGCTTGTATTGCCTATTTCAAATTCCAATAATGATTTCTTTATGTTCTAATAATCCTCTAGAAAATGCCTAATGAGCATAGCGATTTCTTCTTTTTTATATCCCAATTGGGACAATTTACATAGCAACTCTTTCTTAGCTTCATCCACTAATTTTTTCTTTACATCTTTAATATCAACAGCAACATAATAACCTTTTCTTTCATTGGTATAAATAATACCCTTTTCCATCAACAACCTTAAAGCACAAGCTACTGTATGGGGATTTACTTGATTAACTTCCGCATATTCCCTTATACTCGGTATCGGTTTACTTGGTGCTTGATAATTTACAAAAATATCCATTTTAATTTGTTCTGCAACTTCCTGATACTTGTATCTTTTATTCATCTTTTTCTTTCCCTGTTAATAGTCTTTGAATTGTTATATTATAAAAATCAGCTATTTGAGGGAACTGATAAATGCTAGGACGGGATATTCCTTGTTCCCATTTAGATACTGCTGACTTTGAGACGCCACAATACTCTGCAAGTTTCTCTTGTGAGTTTCCTTTTTTCGTCCGCTCTTCTTTTAACACTTCCGAAATATGTAATTCAATACCCTGTTCCATAGTGGCTCCTTTCTTCGGTACTATAAATTATTTTTAACTATGAAATAACTTCATCAATTTCAAAAAAATTGATTTGATAAAAAACGTAACTGTTCAATTAACAAGAAGAAACCAATCGACTTTTTTCAAGGGTTGACAAATGATACGATACAGAAGGAGCAGAAACGGGTAGTTACTTTGCAATCTCACCCGCAGTCTGCTCCCATTTTTCAAATAAAAATTTTCATCTGTTCTTATCTGTCAAAGCCTTAAATTTCAAGTCTAAAAAGCTATGTTTTTCACAACTTCATACATATAATTGTGTTCGGCAAACCTTAAGATAGATTGCCAAAGTTGCCAGCAGTATTAGACAAGTAATACCAAACATAATCATCATTTGGTAATGCGGAAAGATTATACAGAGATACAATGGCGTTAAGCTGCTTGCCATTCCACCTCCAACTGTAGCTAAAACTGAAATTGCCCCACCTTTTACCGCATAATACTCACTTGTCCAATCATACTTAGGAAACTTGATATTCAGATAAACACCAAGAACTGAAATGAAAAAAGTATATACCGTAGGGATAATAAATAACAGTATAGTCTGCATCAAGGAACACGGAATCGCAATTCTGATAAAAATTGCACTAACATATAAAACAGGAAGTATCACTGTTAAATTTACCGCAATTTTAGAATTGTACACTGTCCTTGCCTGCGTTGGAGCGGAACACATAATCCATCTGTTTTTTCCCTCTAAAGACAAGGATGCTGCCGTGGTAGAAGTCATAGTCACAAAAATGGCAAGCGCAATCGGCATAATATTTTGAATGATGCTCATGATTCCCATCGTTTCTATTTGCTGTCGTAAAGCAGGCGGCATAAAAAATGCTGCCCCAAGTGCTACAACGAAAAGCAGGACAATTCCAATACATGAATTCAAGGCATAAATCGTACATGAACTTAATCGGCGAAGCTCCTTTTTATACAATGCCATAAACGGAGATGAAGATTTTAATGTTCCCATTTTATAATCTTTTTTTGCATAATGTGAGAATACCGCTGTATTCAGTCTTTTATAGTAATGAGAAACAATCGTTATGAAAGCAATGCCCAGCAACAGGGAAACAGCGGCAAAGATAACAAAGCTTGCCCAATCATTATGTAATAAGGCATTTGTAAAAAGAATAGCAGGCGGATAAAATTTGTTTACCGCTTCTGCCATTGCAACGCCTAAATTAGTTATCTGCGCCTCATCCATTGATTGTGTTTTTGCGGAAGCAAATACAATCATCAGTACGGCAGCCGTACTCAAAACCAATGAAAAAACATTTTTGTGTCTTGAATGTGATGAAACGGCAACAATTAGAACACCTAATGATAGAGAAATAATCATAGGAATAATCGGTGTCAAAAATAACGCACCCACTAAAAACAGGTAACTAAAAATCGGCGGATGTTCGTATACGACATAGATAATGCTTGACGGCAGCATGGCTATAAAGCCAATTATCAGATTGATGAGATACAGCATCGTTATACGGCTTGTTACGATAGAAATCGTTCTTACAGGCATGGACATAACCATATCATAATCTTTTAATCCAATAAGAACCCCTGTACTTTTAACGAATGTAAGGGTCAAAGTTGCTAAGGAGCAGACCACTACCATGAGCGTTGGCAATGCTTTGCTGAGTCCCGCTTCTGCCATGCTGTTGCTGAATTTCACCGTATAGACTACAAGAATAGCAATGGCGGTAAGTCCTAAAGCACCAACAATCGCAGAACGTTGTTTTTCCTGTTTATCACGAGAATGAATCAATCGGTTAATTCCAAAAAGATTATATAACTGCATCCTCAAAAGATACTTATACTTGCCTTTCATTTTCAACTACCTCCATGAATACATCTTCAAGACTATGACTTCCTTTGATTTCTTCCATTGTTCCACTTTCTATCAATTTACCGTCATTGATGATAGTAACCTTGTCACACAATTTTTCGGCAACTTCAAGTACGTGAGTAGAGAAAAAAATGGCTGTTCCAGCTTCACAAAGTTCACGCATAATCTTCTTTAAATGAAAAGATGCTTCAGGGTCAAGACCTACAAACGGCTCATCCAACACTAAAAGCTTGGGAGAATGTACAAATGCGCCTATTAATGCAAGCTTCTGTTTCATACCATGCGAATAGGAACTGATTAAATCCCCAAGACTGTCCGTTAAATTGAGAACATCCGCATATTTTTGTATTCTTGAAACTCTTTCTTCGGCAGGAACAGAAAACATATCACACATATAGTTTAAATATTGGATGCCTGTCACATAGTCATATAAGTCGGGATTGTCTGGAATATAAGCTGTAATAGATTTGCATTTTACAGGCTCGTTCTTTACAGAATGACCGTTTATGAGGATTTCCCCTTCGTCAAAGTCCATTATCCCGACAACTGCACGGATTGTTGTTGTTTTCCCCGCACCATTGTGACCAATAAAAGCATGGATTTCTCCTGCTTTCACACTCAAATTCAGACTGTCAACAGCCTTTTTATTTCCAGAATAAACTTTAGAATAATTCCTAATTTCTAATACGGCGTCCATTTTATTAGCCTCCTTTGAATTTTAGTTTTTGTACTTTTTCACAATTGCCCAGTAAAGGATTGCGGGTACAGGGGTAAATAATAGAATAAAATATTTATTTACAACCGAACCAGAACCAGACACTCCAAAGTGTAATGGGATTTCCTGCGGCAATAAAAAAGTTAGTGCTGCTAATACAACAAAAGTTACAAATGTAATGATGATGCATTTTTTCTTCATAGGTCTTGCCTCCTTTTTAATATCACAGTGATAATAATATCATATTGATATTAAAAAGTCAAGAAAAATCCTGTCCATCACTGAGGACAGGCGGGAAATTTTTAATCCATTTTAGGCGGAGAAATAATAACGCCAATAGAATGCAGCTTTCTACCCGCTGCCGGTGCGTTGTTTCCATAAGGCTTTATTGCATCTCGAATATTTCTAATTAACATCTCAAGTTCCCCATCTGTTAGATAAAGAGGGGATAAGGAAAAACCAGATTTATCCTTTACAATGTCTATATCATCCCGTTTACAATAATCTTGGAATAACTCCGCAAAGCCAATGATATATTGCATAAACGACTGCATATAGGCTTCACCAGAGTTGCTGTCTAAAATTTCTTTAAAATCTTTTGTCATATCAATATCTATCGCATAAGTCTTTTCTAAAGCACCTCTGACTTGCGTTTGATTTACAATTTTTAATACTTTGTCATTTGTCATCCTCTTTAAATAGCGATAAAGCGTTGCGGGCGGAATATCCGAAAAGGTCTCGGATAAATGTTTAGCGGTAGTTTCCCCACAATTCTGTATTTCCAGAAATAGTTTGCATTTAATCGGGTTCGTCAATACATCCATAATTTTTTTATCCATGCGTATCCCTCCAATAATTCGGTCTATTTGATAATATTATCATTTTGGTACTATAAATTCAAGAACCTTTCATTGATGATAATCTAAGATAACAAACCTAAAAGTGGCAAAGTTTTTATACCTTGCCACTTTTAGCACTTATACGAAGATTATTTCGTTATTCACAATCCCCCTCGCACACGCCCTTATGTTATTCACTCTTCCTGTCCATTCTAAGGCGTTTTCTGCCTTTAACTGTTCCGTTATGCCTTGCTCCTGTTTCAAGCCCTCTATGAGCCTTTTAAAGCGTTCCTGCGCCTGCCTGTCGATGTCGGCAAGGTAGGCGTTGAGCCTGCCGCTTGTGAGAAGATTGATGTATGTAACCTTTCGGTACTTCTTCAGATAGTCCAGATGCCGCTGTCCCCATGTGCCTATCGGCTGTTCTTTTTCGGCGGATATGGTTAAGCATGGTATTAAATAATCTCCTTGCCACTCGTATTTGCCGCCTAATTCCTCAAATAATGATTTTGCCATCTTCTAGTTCCTCCAAATAAGATATTCACTCCACATTATTGTGTCTGTTGTCTTAAACGCAATTTTGAGTTTTCTCCTTATCTGGTTTCACTCATATACCACTTTTTTTCAAAGTCAACGCCACACAACTGTGTGAGCTGCTCCATCTGAATTTCATATTCTATAATGGAACGAGATATCTGTATCTTCAAATAACAATCATCCTTTCTGCCCCAATCTTTTTTTCTGTTTCACTTTTACTTCCTACGATCAATTTCATATCACGGTATTGCTTTTCCGTGATAACCAACAACCGCACATTTCCCTTTTCCGGCGCCAGCCTTTGGACTCGCTTCTCCAGACGCCTGCAATAGTCACGATTTGGACATGTGCGGACATAAACTGAATATTGCATCATAAGAAATCCTTCCTTTATCAGTTCCTTCCGAAAAATCCGATAAATCCTTTTTTCTTTATCTGTTTCCACAGGTAAATCAAACATACATATCATTCTCATAACCTTATATTTCATCCAGCTCCCCCAAGTACTTTTTAAAATCCGGAAATTCAAGAGTATTTTTCTTTCCTGCAATCTCCGATGCAATATTTGAAACATACTCTTCCATTGCATTGCACAAGTACATCTTTTTTTGCTTATATACCATCTTATGATTCAGAAAATTGATAAGCTGGCGCCGGTGCTCTCCCTTAAAATACTCCTCCCGTTCCAGTAATCTATAAGCAAAGTAATCTACAAAAGGACGAAACGGTTCAATCATATCATCCACCAGGTTAAAGCGGTTATACTCGTTCCGATGGTGAATCCCTAACTGGCTATTTAAACCATAGCCGACGCACAGCCTTGCCAGATAAGAACGAAGGATCGCATATCCGTAATCCAGTCCGGAATTTAATAACAACTCCTCATTTCCCCGTGAAAAACTGCATCCCATCAATTCGTTAAAGTATACCTTCGCTGCATGTGCCTCCCTGTTCGTGGCATCTCCCACCTCAACTTCTTTCCAAAACCGATTCAGCAGCTCTATAGCATCCTGCTTCTTGTTCAGCTTATCTAATACCTCTTTCTGGTTCTTTATTTTTGCCCGTACAATCACCTGCCACAGCTCATCATAATATTCGCCAGACGCATCAATCTGATAGTGAATTTCTTTAGATATCCGGCTGTGATTGTCATAAGAGGAATAAAATCCAATCGGTAAATGCTCCTGATTACAAAAGACCACCCCTACGTTATGTGATGCCAGCGAACACATCATGCGAGCAGTCAACGTAATTTTTCTGTTGTCAATCACCAGCATAGAAATATCATCCATCGGAATCCATATCTCGTTCTCCTCTTTCCGTATGATGATATTATCTAATTTCAGACTAATTTCTGCATCGTTCTCTATCATTACTAATCGAAACCCCATTCTCTTCTCCTTTGCCTGCATCTTTTTCGCAAGAAAAAAGGACATCCGTCGATGTCCTTGATTTCGGCATAAAGCCTTGTTTTAGTAGATCTGAAAAAATTGAGTTATCGTAAATCTACTAAAACTATTATAGCACATCAACTACACCGCGTCAACTTCTAATATGAATTTTTCCTGGGAACAATAGAAACGGTTGCCCAGAATGTCCAGCCGAATCTTTTTCACTGATTTTGTTTTTTGCAATCCAACTAAATGCTGCTTGGCGAATTTCGGTGCGTCCATTGGTTTTGTTTCAATATAGTTTTTTTGTTTCGGCATTGTTCTGGATAAAAAGCGTTCCGTGTAATACTCTCCATCCTTTTCATATTCAATAATTTCATTCCTATAAAAAGACAAAACAAAGCGATATCCTAATTCTTCTAAATCAAAGCGGTTCTGCGAAGCCGCAATGAGTTTTTCGCTTACCAAAGCCCTTTGATATGCTTCCTCATTGAGTATATACCTTCCTTTTTCAAATTTCAAATCCGCATATTTCACTCCCACAAAGAAATACGCTTTCTTTCCCGCATGATAATACACATCCATGCGGTATGGATTCAGACTCTCCAAAATTACTTTACGACTTCCCTGTTCATGTCCATATTTATGAGAGATATCGATGCAGCTTCCTACCTCTCCATCCAGATATTTCAACTGCCTGATCCGAGGACCGTTATGTTTTTTTGCATATTTACGCAGATAATCCCCGGTTTCTTTTTCATATTCTACAAATGGATTCGCCGCATCCCGATACTCTTCTATCATGCCCAACATAACATCCCATGTTTTCCTGTCGTGAAGGTACATCAGAAAACGCTCCTGTTTTCCCTGCTCTATCATCTTCTTCAGTTTAGCCCAGCCGGACGGCTCATAAATGTTCAGCTTATTAACTTTCATCGTTGCACCGTCCTTCTCTCTGGTACCCCGTATCGTCTGATTACACAAGCCTCTATTCGGTTTCGAATCTCTCTTATGCCAGTACTTTACTTCCTTTTCCGCCTTTTGGATATTTGCGCGAATCCGCATCCATTGATTCTGATACATCAGCTCATCATATGCTTTATCACTCATAATCTGATTCCACTTATTCTCATCTAATATTTCTCCTGTTTCAAAGTCAATAATCTCCTTCTGCCGGGCATGGTACGCATCAAATCCCATCTGTGAATAGCACATCAGCATCGCATCAACTGCATGATGTGCATAGGATTCTTCCCTGTCCTTCTCCAGACGCATAACATTCCGGAGCTGATGGGTAAAACTTCCACGGACAACGCGAATTGTGGTATCTGCCTTTTTCGCTTTAAAATAAGATTGCAGGATATTCAGCACCATCCTGGAGGCATAACGGGTATCATTCAGATTTCTTGAAAGAAAGCCCTTCAATACTTCAATCTTCGTAATATCTTCTGTAAAAAGCAGCTTATCCAGCTTTGCTTTCGGTATCAGTCCTTTCCTTTTTAATTCCAGAACATAGCTTCTATACTCATCATAGCCCCAGCTCCTCCTGAGATTTTTCAAATACAGATACGGCGTCTGGTTCCGTTTTTCCTGATTTTCTGTACGATATACCAGCACCTTATTTGTTCTGCTGTCGTCAAAGGAAATCGACTTGGGAATGATATGGTCGATTTCAAATAAATACGGATTCTTTAATAAGTCCTGAATGGAAATTGCCCTGCCGGAATACACGCATATTCCATCCTGCTCCTGCCATAATTTTAATTTTAACACCAGTTTTTTATGCTGATGAAAATCCTGTTCCGTTATTTTTATCCCATATTCCTCCGAAATCCTTTTTACGATTCCTTCCAGCTCTTTTTCATTTTTCGCCTGTATTTCCTTTGTTCTTTTTTTCTCTTCTTCCTCGCTGTTATCACGCGGCATCTCAATGACAATCTGGCTCGGATTCCCGTATTTTTTCACCAAAGCATTCAGCACTTTAACAGTAATCCGGACAGAGCGTGAAACTACTGGATTATATATATTCTCCAAAATCATCTCATCCGGAATCTGATGATATTCTGCAAATTTTTCCTGATTTGTCTTGAATACCCCCATATCCGTTAAAAGCTGCATTTGATTTTTAGGCTGCGCATATAATTCAGGAATCAGCTCCTGCATAATCTTTAGAGAAAACGACTGCCATTTACTAAACAATGCGCCGCTTTTTTTCCGTAGCGCAATCAGGCAGTCCTTTTTTTCCTCTGAAAGCGTCAGTCCCTCTCTTTGGAACCCTCCCAGAATCGACTCTCTTTCTGTATTTAGCGTTAATATGTCCCCAATGCTGTCCAAATCTTCTCTGGACAATTCAGAAATATCCCATCCCTGTTTTTCAAATGCTTTACGGATTGCATTGTACTGTTCAAAATGATGAAACAGTTCTTTTTCTTTTTTGTCAATCCGTGCCCCTGTTAAGGTTTCGAGCTCTTCTCCAATTACCCGCTTCAAAATCTTCCGCATATTTACTGTATTGGCAGTTTTCACTTCTTCAATAATCTGTACTTTCTCCTCCTTCTCCAGCTTTCTGCCGTTCACAGTCAGATTATTTAAATCATTCAGCAAATTGAATTCCTGTGCCGTATATGTCGCTCCTGCCGCACGGGTCAAATCTTTATAAACACTGCATTTTCCAATCAATTTTTCAAATATATTATCCTCCGTCACGTACTGTCCGGTTTCCGCATTTATCCGGGTTGTATATTTTCCGTAATCTGTACGTGACTTTTCATTCCCCGGTCCAACATAATATTCCCGTTTCCTTGAAAAAATCTTAAGATAATTCTCCACAAAATCATCCGTAAGAAAAGCATGCGATTCCTGCTGTCTCTCTAAAATCTCAAAGATTTCTTTACGATAAGCGCCTGTTGTAAATACATTCGACAACATCACTTTCTCCCCGTCAACATCTATCGTCAGATTTCCCCTATAACTTCCATACTCTTTCAGACGCTTAAACTGAATTTCACATGGATGCATATTTTCATCCAATGCCTGCCGGTTCAGCATAATCCCTCTTTCATAATCACTTCTCCCCGAAACAGCTTCATCACCGGCATCATCTAAATAAGAGATTCCTCTATGCAGCAGAGCATTTTTTAACACGGCATATAACTGCTCTTCTGTCAAAGCCTGTGTTAATCCTTTGACACGCAGTTCCAAAACCTCTTCCGGATTAGGCTCCGGCAATTTCCTGCCATGATTCTTCCATAATTTATCAAAATCTGAAACCCTCGTCTTTCTTCTGCGATGTACACGCTTCATTTGGCGAAAGGTTCTTCTGTCAACATTTTTGCTGGCATCTGCCGAAGGAAAAAGATTTGCCCCCGACTCCACTACTTCATATTCATCGTTTACAACTGCCCATCCAACAGATGCCACACCAATATCTATCCCGAACCTTAAACCCATAAAACTACTCCTCCTCTACTATACTTTCTTTAATTTTCTACAAGCTTTTTCCACGTTTAAAATCCTTATATATTTCTTTCGTTAAAACCTTTCTTATTTCATTGCAAATATTCTATCATATATACTTTCATACTGCAATTATCCAATCAAATTTGTTTATTTCAAATCATGTCTTTGTGAAAACAACAAATTCCCAATCCAAATAAAAATACTATGTAGTAGAATAAAAAAGCAGAATTTTAACACGCC
Source organism: Hominisplanchenecus murintestinalis (assembly GCF_943193015.1). Taxonomy (NCBI): domain Bacteria; kingdom Bacillati; phylum Bacillota; class Clostridia; order Lachnospirales; family Lachnospiraceae; genus Hominisplanchenecus; species Hominisplanchenecus murintestinalis. The sequence goes on along the minus strand of NZ_CALPCM010000031.1, from coordinate 18,701 downwards.
CTGTCCGAAAGCAGATAGACAGCCAGAGTTTCCTGCACTATAATAGCAAATAAAAGGAGAAAAACGATACGGAACTAAATCTGGTACAGCTCTGCGACTCACTGGCGCTGCCGACAGGCTTCTGCCTTTTGGAAAAACGTTTTGTAGACGTGGCGCTTCGTTACGGTACGCATCCGGCTACCGTGCCCCGCTGGAAAAAGATTCTGGAAATAAAAGAATATTTTGAAAATAAAACCGGGGGCTCTATTTACGAGCTGCTCCCCGGTGTGATAGAAAATAGTTTTCGCTGAAAAAACTATCGCGCAAAGCGACGCCGGGAACATTAAAACGGCGTCCCATCTAAATCATATGGCGTGCTCTGGTATACATAGTAATTCAGCCAATTCGTATAAAGGTTGTTTGCATGGGCGCGCCACATAAGCAGCGGCTTTACAGAAGCGTCATCATTCTGATAATAATTTTTCGGCAGCTGAATATCCATGCCTTTGCCCAAATCGCGCTTATATTCCCCATCCAGCGTCACGCGGTCATACTCCGGATGCCCCATAACAAAAATCTGCCGCCCCTCTTTTGCCATTCCCAGGAAAAATCCCGCTTCCTCGGATTCCGCCAGAACGGTTATTTTACCGCATTCCCGAATATCTTCAATCGGAACCTCCGTATGCCTGGAATGAGGCGCCAGGAATACATCATCAAAACCTCTGACGAGCGGAATTTTCCTGTTCAATACTTTATGCCAGAAAAGCCCGAACATTTTGTGGGGCAGTTTCTTTTTCTGCAGTCCGTAATGATGGTAAAGCCCCGCCTGAGCCGCCCAGCAGAGATAAATGGTGGAGGTCACGTTCCTGTCGCTCCAGTCCATGATTTTCACCATCTCTTCCCAGTAGTCAACTTCTTCAAACTCCATATTTTCCACCGGAGCTCCTGTGATAATCATACCGTCAAATTTCTGATCCTTTATCTGGTCAAATACTACATAAAATTTGTTCAGATGGCTTGTAGAAGTATTCTTCGACTCATGGCTGCTCATCACCATAAAAGTCACGTCAACCTGAAGCGGAGTATTGGAGAGGGAACGCAGAAGCTGCAGCTCTGTCTCTTCTTTCAGCGGCATCAGATTCAGAATCAGGATCTTAATTGGGCGGATATCCTGATGGACTGCCCGGTTCTCATCCATAACAAATATATTTTCTCTCTCTAAGATTTCTTTTGCAGGCAGTTCCGCCTGAACTTTAATCGGCATATTTCCCACCTTTCCTTTCTCTGTATTGTATTGATACTTTGAGCATACTTACATCAGCGGGGCAAGCAGACGCAGCGCTTTTCCGGCGATGCGGCTGCCCAGAGGCTGGCTTTTGACGTCCTCCCGGCTCATTTTCCGGCATTCTTTCAGTGTTGCCTGAAAATCTGCCTCAATAGATGGTATGACGCTGTTCCTATATAAATATACTGCACACTCAAAATGCAGGTACAGGCTTCTGTAATCCAGATTAATCGTGCCAACCACCGCTTTCCTGTCATCAGAAGTAAATACTTTCGCATGGACAAATCCCGGCGTATATTCATAAATCTGCACGCCCGCATCCATCAGCTCGCAATAATAAGTCTTTGCCAGCATAAATGCATATTTTTTATCTGGAATATGAGGCATCATAATGATAACTTCCACGCCACGCTTCGCCGCGTAGGTAAGCGCGGTAATCATTTCATGTCCCAAGATCAGATATGGCGTCATGATATGCACATAATCCTTGGCTGTATATAAAATGTCCATATACACACTTTCCCCAACCTGTTCATTGTCCAGTGGACTGTCTCCGTAAGGCATTACAAACCCGTCCCCTTTTACCGGAAACTTTATCTGTTCAACATCCAGATAGGGGTCAAATATTTCTGCCCTTCTGTGCTTTTCTACATTCCACATTTCCAGGAACATCAAAGTAAAACTGCGGACGGCATCTCCTTCTATCATAACCGCAGTATCTTTCCAAATACCGAACCGCTCCTTTTTTCCAATATACTCATCCGCCAGATTGATGCCCCCGGTAAATGCTACCCTGCCGTCAATCACCACAATCTTCCTGTGGTCGCGGTTATTCTGATGCGTGGAAAGCGCGGGAACCACCGGGGCGAACATATGGCACTGAATCCCCAGTTCTTCTATCTTTTTCGGATAATTATACGGAAGCATGGAAAAACTGCAAGTCCCATCGTACATAAACCGCACTTCCACTCCCTCCGCCGCTTTCCGAACCAGTACTTCCAGGATCGTTTTCCACATATATCCTTTTGCTACAATAAAGTACTCCATAAAAATAAATTTCTGCGCTTTTTCAAGCTGTACGAGAAGCTCTTCAAATTTCGCCTGGCCATCCGGAAAATATTTGGCGGACGTATTCTGATAGGTAGGGAAGCCCCCCCTCTGATAAACATATTTTGACAGATGAGGCATCTCCGGGCTTTCTTTTGATAGATTTTCAGTTACTTTCTCATTCTGCATCCAATAGTGCCTCGTCTCAATGTGCATATTCTGCAGATGCTTGTTAATCCATTTTGTTCCAGGCTGCAGAGCCACAAACACGTAGAGCAGGGTGCCAAACACTGGCCATCCCAGAATCAATATAATCCATGAAATCATAAACGCCGGATTTTCCCGACAGTTTATGATATGTATTACCAAAACAACCGCAAACACCCGTAATATCGCGTTAAGGAACATCCCCTTATCCTGCAGATACTGGTATGCCAGAAACAGCATAAGTATCTGCAGCAAAAGCAGAATGATAATTACCGCCGTTCTTCCATAAATGACTCCAAACAAGCCCTTCTTTCCTTTTTCAATGGCCTGGCTCTCGTCAATTTTCTTCTTTAAAATCTCTTTCTTTTCTTTTAACGCCTCTTTTGTTTCTTTCAGCGTTTCCTTTTTTTCTTTTATCATTTTTTACTCCGGAATGCTGTGCGCCCGCTTTTGGCAATTACAGCATTTTCATAAAATCTTCCTCTGAAATAATCGGTATCCCCAATGCTTTTGCTTTCTTATTTTTCGATGATGAGGACGCTGCATCGTTATTAATCAGATACGTTGTTTTGGACGTAACAGACCCCGTCACTTTTCCTCCCTTTTCTTCAATCAAAGATTTCAGCTCATTCCTGTTAGAATAATGCTGTACGCTTCCCGTAATGACAAAGTTCATGCCTGCAAAAACCTGTTCCGATGCCTCTATGTCCGGAATTTCTATCTCCAGCTTTTCCAAAAGCCGATCCAGCATACTGCTGTTTTTTTCTGATGCAAAATATTCCGCCACTGTTTTTCCAATTACCGGCCCGATTCCGTCAACCGCCGCCAATTCTTCCGCATCCGCACTCCGTATCTTACCCAGATTATACTGAAATGCTTTGCAAATCATCTTAGCGTTTGCTACGCCCACATTAGGGATTCCCAGTCCGTACAGCAGACGGGGCTGGGTAGTTTTTTGCGCTTCAGCAATTCCAGCCATCAGATTTTCATAGGATTTTATCCCGAATCCTTCCATCTCCACAATCTCTTCACGGTGCTTATCCAGCTCAAAAATGTCTGCAAACTCATGAATAAACCCTCGTCCGATAAACTTCTCCAAAGTAGCCTCAGACAGTCCGTCAATATTTAATGCATTGCGGCTGACAAAAAGAGTGAAAAGCTTAAGTTTCTTCGCCTGGCATTCCTCATTCGTACAGTAAAGCGTTTCTACATCATTTGCTTTTTGAATGTGCGTCGCCCCTCCGCATACCGGGCATGTTTCAGGAATCTTCACATTCCCGCTCCGGGTAAGGTTTTCCGCAATCTGAGGAATAATCATATTTGCCTTATATACCTGGATTTCATCTTGAATTCCCAGTTCCAGCGCCTTCATAATGCTTAGATTGTGCACACTGGCGCGGCTCACTGTAGTGCCCTCCAGCTCCACCGGCTCAAAAATAGCCACCGGGTTAATCAACCCTGTCCTTGAAGGACTCCACTCAATTTCCAGCAAATGGGTATTCCTGATTTCATCTTTCCATTTAAACGCGATAGAATCACGCGGAAACTTTGCCGTAGTTCCCAATGACTGCCCATAGGCAATATCATCGTAAACCACCACCAGCCCATCCGATGGAATGTCATACTCCTGTATTCTCCGTGCAAACCACTCTACGGCCTCCGGCACATCTTCACCCGTCACAATTCTGTGCTCTACCACGCAAAAGCCCTGTTTCTGCATCCACGCAAACTGTTCTTTCCTGGAATTCTTAAAATCCACCCCTTCAGCTTTCACCAGAGAAAACGCATAGAAATTCACATGCCTTGCCGCTGTGATTTCATTATTCAGCTGGCGTACCGAGCCGCTGCACAAATTCCTGGGGTTTTTATATTTTGCATCTACATCCTCAATCTCTTCATTGATTTTCACAAAATCACTGTAAGAAATAACAGCTTCGCCCCGCAGAATTAACTCTCCTTTGTACGGAATAGACAGTGGAATATTCTCAAACACGCGGGCATTGCCGGTAATGACCTCGCCTACCTCTCCGTTTCCTCTGGTAACTGCCTTAAAAAGCCCTCCATCCCGGTATGTGAGCACAATGGTAAGCCCGTCCAATTTCCAGGACACCAAAGCCTTCTGCTCTCCCACAAAGCTTTTCAAAGCTTCCACATCTTTTGTCTTATCCAAAGAAAGCATAGGCTGCTCATGGCGCTCTTTGGGCAATTCTTGCACAGACTCGTACCCTACCGTTACCGTAGGGCTTCCTGCAAGTACAATTCCTGTTTCCCGCTCCAGAGCTGACAGCTCATCGTACAATTTATCGTACTCAAAATTACTCATAATCTCCCGATTTTCCTGATAATAAGCTTTTCCTGCTTCTGTCAGTATTTTTGTCAATTCTTTTATCCTCTGAAGCTTGATGTCCATTTCTTTCACCCTTTCCTCCCGCGCTGCACAGGCTCGCTCACAGAACCTCTTAGCATATCATACAGCGTTTCTATTTCCTGCCCTGTGATTTTCCGATACTCTCCCGGACGCAGGTTTCCCAGTAAAATATTCATAATACGCACCCTCCGCAGCCGCATAACCCTGCAGCCGCAATATTCACACATCCGCCGTATCTGACGGTTCAGCCCTTGCGTGAGAATAATCCGAAGCGTATATTTCCCTGTCTTTTCCACTTTACAGGGACGCGTCACCTGGTCTAAAACCGGAATCCCGCCCCCTGCCATTTTCCGAACAATTTCTTCCGTTACAGGTCTGTCGATTGTCACCAGATATTCCTTCTCATGATAATTTCCGGCCCGCATGATTTTATTCAAAATATCTCCATGATTTGTCATTAAAAGCAGCCCTTCGGAGTTCTTGTCCAAACGTCCAACTGAAAATACCCGTTTCGGATAATTCAACATCTCCTCTACCGTCCTGTCTCCCCAACGTTTATCCGTAGTGCATACCACGCCCACAGGCTTGTTCACAGCCAGCAGAATCATTTCTTCCTCTATCGCGCAGGTTTTCCCATCTACAGATACTTTGTCCCCAGGCTTCACTTTCATTCCTATGAGAGCTTTCTGTCCGTTCACAGTCACACGTCCGCCCTCAACCAGACGGTCAGCTTCCCGCCGGGAGCACACGCCTGCTTCGCTCAGATACTTATTCAAACGTACCTGCGCCCTGCCTTCCTTTTCCTCAAATTCCTTCTGCATCCTATTATCCGCCATGTTCATCCCTCATACTGCTGCTAATTTGCTGTACACTCCATCATACACAGCGTAAAATCCATACGATACAGTATACACAGTTTCCCGCGATTATTCAAGCAATTTCGCAGTAAGAGACAGCGTGACCCGATAATCACAGTCTGCCGAAGAAACCGTTGATTCCGCTCCCGTCTGCTATAGGTACGATTTCAAAATCTGTATATTTTCTTTTTCAAACTCCAGAAATTCTTCTGCCAGTTCACATGAAAATGTGCTGGTAACTTTATTTTTCCCCAAGGTATCTTCCATACCTTTGACACGTTTATTCTCTTCTTTCAGCATCATGTCCGCCACGTGCCCCGTACTTACATTCAATGCTGTGCCAGCCTGGATTGCCGTCCATCTCTTTGTCCTGTCCAGGATGCTGATTGGCTGCGGAACAATCCCCTGATCCAGCAGTCCCTCTGCTGCCCTTTCCCTGAATCTGGAATATTTTGCGGCCTGCCTGTTTAAATCATATGCCAGCTCGTCGTCATAAACTTTACTGATAATACTGTGAATATCCAGCAGTGCAGCCCCGCTTCCTCTGCATATATTCTCTAAAACTTCCTGTTCTGTGTGAGATAACATCTTTCTGCCTCCTATCCATTATACGCTTACAAAGCGGTAATCTTTTGTTGCTCCCCGGAACTATGCATCCCAAAGTTCCAGACAGACTAAGTCCTTTATAGCATTAGGCAGAAAGGAATTTTTTATACAAAAAAGAGCTGCTGCCAGACAATAAAACGCGCACTGTATATGCCGCTTTGCTATCCTTGCACCAGCTCTCAAATAAAATTCTTTTTATTGTTTAACGTCCTCTGTCAGTAAATCACTTCTCACAAACCCGGAACCTTCACTTAAGCGTACTTCCGACCAGCCATTATCCAGCTTCCTGATTCTGGTGATTGTTTCGCCTTCACTCAGAGAACCTACAACATCTGCATCTTCCCTTGAATCAGAACGGATATTGCAGGCTTCTTTCGCCTGAACCAGCTTATTTACTTCCACATCCACCTCGCCGCCGCTGGGAATCACGCTTTCCGTCTCCGGAACCTCCAGGCTTTCCATATATGCTTTAAGTTCAGGATCAGAATCCTCTGCCTCTTTGCACGCTTTATTTACTCTCTCAATCAGTTCTTTCACATCCTGCTCGCTCTTCTGCTTTTCAATATATGCTTTAATTTCCTCATCGTTGTCCCAATTTGCCACGCAGAGGCTTCCGTCGCCCCGTGTGCGGAGATACAGCCCCATCAGGCTCGGAACCTGTGTCTCATAACCTGTCAGTTTTCCTTCGTAATACACATATACTACATAAGAGCCTTCATGCAGGCCGTTCTTTGAATATACGGAAATATTATTATAGCTCTCGATTACACTGTTGCTTTCAATCGCCTGCTGATCTTTCTCATCCAGCACTTCCACAATCTGCTTCAGGGATTCAATATCCTTCTCGCCCACTGCCTTATAGTACTTCTGTACCGTTTCTAATATAGCCGGGTCATTCTGCACTAAAGCATTTGACGCTTCTGTCTCGCCCGGACTCTGCGTCTCAACCACTGCCTGTGACTGGCTTTCACTTTCCTTCTGCTTATCTTTGCCGCCGGAACTCCCGAAAAACCTTACTGCAAAAACTGCCAGGACAATTATCAGAATAACAGCTAAACCGAGCAAGATATATCTTAGATTATCAGAAATCCATTCTCTAAAATTATCCACTATGCTTACCTCCATGTCTTGATATTCGCCTGGATATAAAAAAAGCGCACCTGGAGGGATTCGAACCCCCGACACGTGGTACCGGAAACCACTGCTCTATCCCCTGAGCTACAGGTGCATGCTTTTATGTCAGCTATCCGAATCTTCCGGATATCCAGACAAATTTGTTTCATCCGCCGTATGCCTTTTTAAACAGATAAAATCTCTCCATTCATCCACTGCGGATAAGCAACGTAAACATAATATCACACTTAACCCGAAAAGTCAACGAAAACGAAATTTCTTCCGCCATACCGGCAGCTATTCATCCTTCAAATGCATAACAAGTCCGTACGGGCGCCTCAAATACCCTGCCAGCGCCTTTATCAGCTCTTCCTCCAGTTCTGGCGTTATCCGCACGCCCGATACCTCCCCGCCGCACTGTGTGCCATCTGTATCGCAAGCCGCCAAAAATGAAAGAGATTTTAGTTCTAAATCCAGCCCCCTTTTCTCAAGCGCTGTCTGCGCCAATGCCATAAGCTTATTTTTCACGTCTTCCCGCTGCAGAAGCTTCAACCCCAGTTTCTCCGTTTCCTCCGGCACGGCTTTTGCCGCCTGTTTCAACATGCTTCCCGCACAGCTTCCCAATATTCTCCCTATACTCCCGCTGCCTGCAAAAACTGCAGCAGCCTCATAAATTTTCTCCCGCGCCTTTTCACTCTCCGCAAGCGCTCTCAAATCAACGCTGACTCCTTTTCCAGCCAGCTCCAGTCCTTTGCCTGTATGCTCTATATACACATTGCGAATCACAAAGCTTTTGCCCCAGGCATCTGTCCGGAGATATTCGTTCAATTTTTCTGTCAGTACTGTCTGGTATGCATTCATGCACTGGCACAGCAATTCTTGCTTCGCCTTCCCCTGCAGCCTCTCCATGACCCCTAGCAGTACCGGCAGGGCGTCCTCCCCAAGCTCCAGAAGTAGGCGCAGCAGCAGATTTGGGTCCTGAATCCCCCGGCACTTCTCCAAAACTGCCGGAAACAAAGCTGTTATAGTCTGTTCATAACCTATCGTTCCGATTGTGATTCTGATATCAAACATGTGTAAATCCTCCATATATTAAGTAATTATTTCTCCCAGTTCCAACTATCATATCACTTTTGTCTGCTTGAGTATAACTTTATTTCATTATCCGCTCAAACAAACAGAACCACTCCGCCACCATATGTAATTCCATAGAGTTTTATGTTTCATTTTGTAACATCCTGTTGATTTCCCGCGCCTGCCGCGGTATAGTATGAGTGCGTAATATCTTTGCTTTGTCCCCGGTGCCCTATCACCTGTGCCGGGGACGTCTCTTTGGCCGCATCACTTCAAAAATCTCCTTGTCAATGATGTAATCTGCTTCTTCCCTGCTTTAAGGAAATCCAGCGCAGAGTTTCAGCATGAACCAGCTCTTGCCGATTTTCTGTGTTCCGCAGAACAAGACGGACACAGCATTTCCGAATAAACGCTAAATAAATTTTTGATTGTTTTCACAAAAATTGCACTGAAGTATGTTCCGGATAAAGACAGAAAAGCATTTGCCACAGATTTGAAAACGATATATCAAGCGTCTGATGAAAAGAAGGCCCTGGCAGCTTTAGATAGAGTGACAGAAAAATAGACTCCGATATTTTGATTGTGTTATTTTGTAAAAATGCTGGGGTAATGTCGGCTTAAGTTGACGACATTGTTTAGGGTCAACCTTTTCCATCTCATTTTCCGCCCTTTATCCCACTTCATATAATCTTATAGGATTTTATATTTTATTTTGCAATATTATCTTGATTTTTCTTTCTTAATACGATATAGTGTGTATGTATAATATCTTTGCTTTTGCCCCCGGCTTCCTATCATCTGTGCCGGGGGCATCTCTTTGGCCGCATCATTTCATAAGTCTCCTTATCAATGATGATATCCTCCCGCTGCTCCGTGCCCCTGTCCACCAGGTACAGGGGCCTTTCATATGCACACTGCGTGTCCATTATTTTGTTGTAGAAGAATCACCACAAAACAACAAACAAAAGGAGTATTTTGCATGATTAATTATAATAGATTAAATTTTTGTACATTACAAATACTTGACACGGTGTTTGCATATCTATAATGCAGCTGGTTTTTTAATGAATAATCAAGAAAGTTGATTAATTTTATTTTTTACACTATTTTTTATTGACATGCTGTTTTACAGCAGCTTTGCATCATAACATGCCCGTTCGCCGCCCACAAATTTCAGCCTCGTCCTGGCGCACACCACATGCGCCTCTCCAATAGTTTTCCGGCTGATGCGCACCGGCACTGCTACCCGGCGCAGATGCATCCCAATTAGGGTATCGCCGATATCCACCCCTGCGTGCGCCTGTATTCCTTCCACTGCCACCGGATGAGCGAACCCCTGATACGCCGCCGTAGCAAAAGCCCCGCCCGCTTTTGGCTGTGGAACCACGTTGACACATTCCAGACCATATGCGACTGCCGCCTCCTTTTCAAGAATCAGGCTGCGGTTCAAATGTTCACAGCACTGTGCTGCCAGATATACCCCCTGTTCCTTTACTGCTTCGTAAATGCCCTCAAACACAGCTTTTCCGATTTCTACACTGGAATGAGAACCGATTTTGTAAGCAGAAATCTCACTGGTAGAACAGCCCGCCACCAAAATATCTCCCTGTTCCAGATTCGCTGCTGACAGCAGCTCCTGCACCGTATCGTACGCCTCTTTCTTATATTCTTTCAACATATGCACACCCTCCCGCTTCATCTTTGCATATACATTCCAACTTTATATTCTCTAAATCTGGCGCACATGGCCAAACCATTCTATATTTCCCGTTAACTTTTCTTTCATAATCGCAAAAGCTTCCCGAACCATAAAATGCGGCTGATAAATCGGCTCAGATGATGCCGCAATGCCATACACATCCTGATATCCCTGATGTTCTGCCAGCTTCAACGCCCGGTAGATATGAAAATTCTGAGAAATAATTCCAATTCTCCCCCCTTTTCCAACTAGCGCCGCGCTGAACTCCAAATTCTCTACCGTACTGGTAGACTTATCCTCTTTTATCAAACGTTCTTCCTCAATTCCTGCTTCCACGAGACAGTCATACATTGCCTGTGCCTCCGAAATATTCTCTCCACTGCCCTTACCTCCGGAAAGAACTGCAATTGTCCCGGGATTTTCTTTCAGGTATTCTTCCGCTTTTTGGATACGCCTCATAAGCGCCTTACTCGGCACGTCTCCACGCACCTGTGCCCCTAGCACAATAACATAATCTAAGCCTTTTTCTCCCTTAGCCCCCATCTTTGAGATAATGAGCCCCTCCAGTACAAAAAAAATCAGCAATCCTACCCCTGCTAACACAATCCCCGCCGCCTTCACCATTCCCGGAATATGAAGCCCCCGGACTTTTGCAAATTTCATCCATAGCCCGCCCCCAAACAGCACAATGCCCCCGGCCAGCCATATAAAAGAAAAATCCATTCCCACCGCTGCCATCAAAGCGTAATAGCCCAGACAGATAACACCCAGAACCAGACATAAAAGTTCCATACCGTACCTCCTTTGTAAAACCTGAATAGAAAAGAACCGAAGGGAGCTGCCTCACACAGCCCCCCTCCGTTATTTACGCGTTCCTGCCACAGCAGAACTTATATTTTTTCCCGCTTCCGCACGGACACGGGTCATTTCTTCCAATCTTCTTTCCTTTTACAACTGTATTTGCCTTTTTCGCCTCTTTATACAGTGCTTTCTTTTTCTCTTCATCAAAAATCTCATCCCACATAGGAAGTTCATACAGCCAGTCCGCCTTCGCATCGACCATATTCTTATATAGCTTCTCTTTGTCAAACTCAAGGCTTACTACCGTATCCTCACTCAATTCCTCTATCGGATTCGGAACTTTCAGGCTGTCGTCGATGCCGTCAAGGAATCCTACCATTATCATCAAGTCCAGATTGTATTTCTCTGCCAGCTCTTTCACGGTTCCCTTCACTACTTCGTCCGGATTTGTAAGAAGCTGTTCGTAAACCCCTTTTTCGATTAAAAAGTACTCTGACCAGAATTTCTGCAGTATCTTCTTATCTGTTGTCTGAGAGTATGCTTTCTCTCTCCATTCCTGTAATAATCCCATTTCTTTACCATCCTTTGTCCCATAATGAATTCTGTAGGAAGCCCCGGCTTCCCTGATAGTTTTTAGACACACGCCCTATTATATACCATTTACAGCAATAAGGCAAAATTTTTTTTATTTTTGTCACAAATCTTGTAACAGTTCAGCCTTCGGCTTCACTGTTACGGAATCCAGCCCATTTAAAGTTTGCTTTCGCAAAGGGCTGGATTCTCTGGCTGAATTTACGCATTCTCACAGACTTTGCAGCAGGTGCAAAGTACCTGGGCTGAGCTGTTACCAAATCTTGCAGCCACTCCCTTACAAAGTGCAATGGACTCAGCTTTCCGGCAGAACCGTGGCATCTTTCGCCTGTGAGTCGGACGCCGCAAAAAACTCCTTCACTTTCCGTGCGCTGGCTTCATTCATGGCCGGAGCATTCGCCAATTCTTCGAGACTCGCCGCTTTTATCGCGTCCAAAGACTGGAACGTGCGCATCAGAGACTTCCGTCTGGCCGGCCCGATACCCGGAATATCATCCAAAATAGAATGAACCTGCCCTTTGCTTCTCAGTGAACGATGGTACTCAATCGCAAAACGGTGTGCCTCATCCTGAATCCGCGTGATAAGCCGGAATCCCTCAGAAGATTTATCGATAGGAATTTCTTCATTTCGGAAATAAAGCCCTCTTGTCCTGTGGTTATCATCTTTCACCATGCCGCACACCGGAATGTCAAGCTTCAGGCGCTCCAGTACCTGAAGCGCAATATTCACCTGCCCTTTTCCGCCATCCATCATGATTAAATCCGGAAACACGCTGAAACTTCCGAAACTATCTGCCACCTGCTTTTCCTCCAGCTCTTTTTGTTCCCTTAAACCATGCTCAAACCTTCTGGTAAGCACTTCATTCATGCTTGCATAATCATCTGGACCAACAACCGATTGAATCTTGAATTTCCGGTAATCGCTGCGCTTCGGTTTCCCCCGCTCATAAACTATCATAGAACCTACCGCTTCAAACCCGCTGATATTTGAAATATCATAAGCCTCTACCCGAGATATATTTTCTATTCCCAAAAGCGATGCAATCTCTTTCATTGCCCCGATCGTACGGCCTTCTTCCCGTTTCATCCTGTCTTTATCCTGCTCTAAAACAATCTCCGCATTTTTCGCGGCCAATTCCACCAATTTTTCCTTCGTCCCTTTTTTCGGAACCCGGATATACACCCTTCCTCCCCGTTTCCCGCCGAGCCATTCCTCTACCACGGCGCTGTCCTCAATCTCCTGGGGAAGCATGATTTCTCTGGGAATAAATGGTGTACCCGTATAAAACTGTTTTACAAAGCTGGACAAAATTGCTCCCGCACTATCCTGCGGAGCCACCCGCAGGTAAAAATGATCCCGCCCAATCATCCTGCCTCCGCGGATAAAGAACATTTGTACCACCGCATCACTTTCCTGAACCGCCAGCGCAATAATATCCTTATCCTCCCCGTCACTGTTGGTAATCTTTTGTTTCTGGGCAATCATCTTTACACTTTTTAAAAGCTCCCGCTGCTCAATTGCCGCCTCAAAGTCCATCTGTTCTGCCGCTTCATTCATCCTCCGCTCCAACATCTTTACTACCGGGCTATAATTTCCATTCAAAAAACCCAGAACTTCATCTACAGATTTACGGTAATCTTCACGGCTGATATAGCCCTGACAAGGCGCATTGCACTGTTTAATGTGATAATTTAAACAAGGTCTTTCATTTCCGATATCCCGCGGCAGCTTTCGGCTGCACGTGCGGATTTTGTAGATTTTATGAATCAAATCAATCGTATTGTTCACCGCTCCTGCGCTGGTATAAGGTCCGTAATACTTATTCTTATCCTTTTTCATGGAACGTGAAAAAAGCACCCGCGGATAATCCTCTGATGTAGTCACTTTGATAAACGGATAGGTCTTATCATCTGTAAGCATAGTATTGTATTTCGGCCTATGCTCCTTAATTAAATTACACTCTAAAACTAATGCTTCCAGCTCTGAATCCGTGACAATATATTCAAATCTGGAAATCCGTGACACCATCTGCTCGATTTTCGCGCCTTTATTCCGGCTGCTCTGAAAATACTGCCGGACACGGTTCTTTAAGCTGATAGCCTTTCCCACATAAATAATGGCGTCCCTATCATCATGCATAATATAAACCCCCGGTTTCCCGGGGAGTTTCTTTAATTCTTCCTGAATATCAAACAATCTGCAGCCGCTCCTTTACATAAGTTCCCGTTTTATCCTTCCAAATCTCCCTCTACATAGCTGCCAGAGGAAGGAACTTCACCCGAAGCTCCTCATAAGGGCTGCGGCTGAACACTTCATAGGTAGAACACCATTTATCCACCAAACATACCAGCACGGACTCCCGATAACGGGGCAATGCTAAGTTCAGTGGAAACATATGTTTCGCAATAATATCCTGTTCCCTCTCAGAAAGCCTGAAATCCTTTCTGGCATTTCGGAGCGCACGTCCTGCATGGGTAAAACCATGCCATCTGTGATACTTATTTTTCTCATGCCAATCATACAGAAAATAGTCATGCAGCAGCGCGCCTCTCAGCAACTCCCGCCTGTGATAAGCTATATGAAGCTTTTCTGCCAAAAGGCAGCTAAAATAAGAAACCGCAATACAGTGAAGCAGCGTACTCGTATTTCCATGCTGTGTAAAATCTTCCATCTTCAACAGCGAAGACTCCTCTGCCATCTTTTGTAAAACAGCGGCAAACTTTTCCTCAAACGCTTCCCTGGCCGCCATTCTCTCTTCTATGCTTCTGAAAAATCTTTTCCCCACGATAGCCCTCCTGACTTCTCGAACAGCCGCGCCATATCTGGGCTGTCCGCAATGCTAGTTCCTGTCTCAGCTTTCAGCCGCAGCCTCTTTGTCCAGGCTGACTGTTCCTTCTGCCTGATGAAAAATTTCCATAAACTGTTTGCCTGTAATCGTTTCCTTTTCTATCAGGAACGCCGCAATCTTATCCATTGTATCCTTATGCTCCTGCAGAAGCTTCTTCGCCTTTTCATATGACTCTTTTATAAGTTTCATGACTTCTTTATCTACTTCTGCTTCCGTCACTTCACTGCAGTTTAACACCAGGCGGTTATCTAAATATTCACCCGCCACTGATTCTAATCCTACCATTCCAAATTTCTCAGACATGCCAAAGCGTGTAATCATAGAACGGGCAATCTTTGTTGCTTTCTCTATATCGTTCGCGGCGCCTGTCGTCACAGAACCAAAGACAATCTCCTCTGCTGCACGGCCTGCGGTAAAAGTCACCAGTTCTGCACGGAGCTCCGCTTCTGTCTGAAGATGCTTTTCCTCCTCCGGAACATTCAGCACGTAGCCCAGCGTTCCCATCGTACGGGGCACAATCGTAATCTTCTGTACCGGCTCCGCATCCTTCTGCAAGGCGCTTACCAGCGCATGGCCCACCTCATGATAAGAAACAATCTTCCTCTCCTCGGTACTCAAAATCTTGTTTTTCTTTTCCTTACCTACCAGCACCAGCTCCACAGCGTCAAACAAATCTTTCTGGCAAACCACTTCCCTGCCCTGCTTCACTGCCAGAATAGCCGCCTCATTCACCATGTTCGCCAAATCAGACCCCACTGCCCCCGATGTCGCCAGCGCAATCGCATCTAAATCTACTGTTTCATCCAGCTTCACATCCTTGCAATGTACCTTCAGCGTATCCACACGCCCTTTCAAATCCGGCTTCTCCACGATAATCCGCCTGTCAAAGCGTCCCGGACGCAAAAGAGCCGGGTCTAAAACCTCCGGGCGGTTTGTCGCTGCCAGAATCAAAAGCCCGGAACCGCTGTCAAAACCGTCCATCTCAGCCAGAAGCTGATTCAGCGTCTGCTCCCTCTCATCGTTCCCTCCGCCATAACGGCTGTCACGGCTCTTGCCAATGGCATCCACCTCATCAATAAAAATAATACACGGTGCATTCTTCTTTGCTTCCTCAAAAAGCTCACGTACACGGGAAGCGCCCACGCCCACGAACATTTCCACAAAATCAGAACCTGAAAGTGAGAAGAACGGCGCATGCGCTTCTCCCGCTACCGCTTTGGCCAGCAAAGTTTTTCCTGTACCCGGAGGTCCCACCAGCAGCGCGCCTTTGGGAAGCTTCGCCCCGATTTTTGAATAGCGTCCGGGATTTTCAAGGAAATCCACCACTTCCTGCAGGGATTCCTTTGCCTCATCCTGCCCGGCCACATCCTTAAAAGTCACGCCTGTTTCTTTCTGGGCATATACCCTGGCCTTATTCCGCCCTACGCCCATGACGCCGCCGCCCTTTGACATTTTCCTCATAAAGAACCAGAGCAGCAGCCATACAAAGATAAGAGGAACCAGAGTTGCCAAAATATTAAACAGCACCACGTTCGTTGTATCCGGAACCTTATATTCACAGGGAATCTCTGCCTCCAGAAGTTTCTGAGTCAGGTTTTCATCATCCATGCGCCCGGTCTTGTAGCTGAATTCAATCCCTCGGAACGGCTGTTCTTTCGGCACGATAGTAATTTCATTGTTTGTGACAGTTACTTTTTCAACCTTCCCCTCATCTACCATTTTCATGAATTGATTATACGTAATCCTCGTCTCCGTAGAATCTTTCAGCATTGTGTTAAAAAGATTGATTACAATCAATGCGACGAGAGATACAACCAGAAAAATAACAATATTCTGTCCATTTTTTGGTGTCTTGCCATTTTTAGGATCGTTCTGGGAGCCTCCCTGAGAGCCATTCCCATTTCCTGGCGTCTGATTATTATCCATTTCTACCTCCTAATTCTCATTCTCATCTATTATAAAGATACTTCCCATAGAAATCAATACAGAGTTTGTGAAAAAAACCTCACAAATCTAAATGTTTTCTAAAATACTGTCGAAAAGGGTTTTTACAACTCTCCTTTTTTATAGTATACTTTTATTAACGAAATACTGAACAGGAGAATGACCAATGAAAATAGGATTTGACAACGAGAAATACCTTACCATGCAGTCTGAACACATCCGCGAGCGTATTGGCCAGTTTGGGAACAAGCTGTACCTGGAGTTCGGCGGAAAACTTTTTGATGACTTCCACGCTTCCCGTGTATTGCCGGGCTTCGAACCGGACAGTAAGCTGCGGATGCTTATGCAGCTTTCCGAACAAGCCGAAATCGTCATTGTCATCAGTGCCGGAGATATTGAAAAAAATAAAATCCGCGGCGATTTGGGGATTACCTATGACACAGATGTATTGCGCCTGATTGATTCCTTTGAGGAAAAGGGGCTTTATGTGGGAAGTGTCGTCATCACCCAATATGCCGGGCAAAGCAGCGCAGACCTCTTCAAGAGCCGGCTTCAGAAGCTGGGATTCAAAGTATATACGCACTACGCTATCGAAGGATATCCTTCTAATATTCCGCTGATTGTCAGCGATAACGGCTACGGAAAAAATGAATACATCGAAACAGAACGGCCGCTGGTCGTCATCACTGCGCCAGGTCCCGGAAGCGGAAAAATGGCAACCTGCCTTTCCCAGCTTTACCATGAGCACAAACGGGGAATCCCTGCAGGATACGCTAAATTCGAAACTTTCCCTATCTGGAACATCCCGCTGAAACACCCGGTGAACCTTGCCTACGAGGCTGCTACCGCCGATTTGAACGATATCAATATGATTGACCCTTTCCACCTGGAAGCCTATGGAAAAGTGACGGTAAATTATAACCGCGACGTAGAAATCTTTCCCGTGCTCTCTGCCATTTTTGAGCGGATTTATGGGGAAAGCCCCTATAAATCCCCCACAGATATGGGGGTAAATATGGCCGGAAACTGTATCGTAGATGATGAGGCGTGCTGCGAAGCTTCCCGCCAGGAAATCGTACGCCGCTATTTCCAGGCGCTGAATGAACTGGCTGCCGGAACAAAGTCCGATTCTGAAGCCCTGAAAATCGAACTTATTATGAAGCAGGCACATGTAGCCGTTACGGACAGGCCGGTAGTTCCTGCCGCCCTAAAGCGCGCCGCCCTCACAGGTGCAACCGCCGCCGCCCTGGAACTTCCCGATGGAAAGATCATAACCGGAAAAACCTCCGACCTCCTGGGTCCCTGTTCCGCACTCCTTTTGAACGCCTTAAAAACACTGGCAGGCACTTCTGATGAGAGACATGTGATTTCTCCCGAAGCTATAGAGCCTATCCAGAGGCTGAAAACCGAATACCTCGGCAGCCATAACCCGCGTCTCCACACAGACGAAGTGCTTATCGCCCTTTCGATCAGCGCCGCCGCCGACCCAGACGCACAGAAAGCTCTGGAACAGCTGCCAAAGCTAAACGGCTGCCAAGCCCATGCCACATCGATGCTTTCAACTGTAGATATCAAACAGTTTAAACGCCTGGGCATACAGATGACGGCAGAACCCGTATACGAAAATAAACGTCTCTATCATTAAACCGGCACACAAAGAACGCCGCAGCGCTGTCTGGAAACGACATGCCTGCGGCTTTTATATTCTACAGGCCCATTTCAAATCTATGCGCTCATTCAAAAGACACGAAACACCTTTCTTCTTCATAAATCTGTAAATTATCAAATAATACCTGTTTATTCCACAATTCCCACACCATATTCGGATTATTGAAATGTCAATAGTTTTTTTGAGTTTTTTCCGCAAAAACCCCAATTTATGAGTTCTACACAAAACGAACGTTCCTTAAAAATACTATGTAAACCAGTTAAAAACATTAAAATTTTGTGGATAATGTGCATAACTCCGTGCATAACTCAAATATGCCCTATTTTCAAGCTTTTCCATTGTGGATAACTTTTGGAGAAGCGTTGACATAATTCTTCCTTCTTTTTGAAACCTGTCAAATTTTGTGCAATATGCACACATGGAATTACCCCTCTGTTTTATTAACAAAATATTACTTCTGTTAACTCATTGTAACATCTAAAGTTTTCAAACACTTTTATCTAATATTTTTCTACCCACGTTTTCACCTTCTGCTAGTCAAAAACCCCGCTGCAAGCAACGGGGCATCAAACTTGAAGCGCCCCAAGGGGCGGGGTATTTGACCCTCGCGGC
>NZ_CALPCM010000030.1:0-34492 GCF_943193015.1 Hominisplanchenecus murintestinalis | reverse complement strand
CCCACTCGGCGACCACCGCGGCAGAGAAACACGCGCTGCGTGTTTCTCCGACGGTTAGTTCACCGGCGCGTTGTCTCTGTCCGTGTGGGATATGCGGCAGGCTTCCCGGCGTACGGCGTAAACATGGGGACTATCGGTTCCGTGACTGTCCGGAGTAGGCATGGATACTATCGGTTCTGTAACTGTCTGGGGTGAGCAGTAAACTCCCCGACAAACCGCAATTTATTGAGCAGCCCAGCCCGGTGTTGCATAAATCCCGCGCGTATTCTATAATGTACCCAGAATATCTGATTATTAGTCATGGAAAGGAAACGGGAGCATGGATTCATATAAAGCGGTATATCAGGGCGGCGAGGGAGAAATTGTGGAAAAAAAATCGCGTTTCATCGCCACGGTGCATCCTATAGAGTCTGAGGAGGAAGCGCTGGAATTTATCGCAGGACTGAAGAAAAAGTATTGGAACGCGACGCACAACTGCTGGGCTTTTGTGGCAGGGGAACGGCAGGAGCTGCAGCGGTGCAGCGATGACGGTGAGCCGCAGGGGACGGCGGGAAGGCCCATGCTGGAGGTGCTTTTGGGAGAAGGTATCCACAACGCGGCAGTGGTAGTGACGCGGTATTTTGGCGGCACGCTTCTGGGAACGGGGGGATTGGTGCGCGCTTATTCTAAGGCAGTGCAGGCAGGGCTGAAAGCCAGTGTAATTATTGAGAAACAACAGGGCTTTTTGCTGAAATTGGAGACGGATTATAATGGTATTGGGAAGATACAGTATATTCTGGGGCAAAGAGGGATTGTTATTACAGATTCGGAATACACGGAGAAAGTGAAAGTGGAGACGCTGGTGCCGCAGGAACTTTTGGATGGGATACGGGAAGAGATTACAGAAGGAACGAATGGAAAGGCTGTGTTTTTGGCATGCAGTCCGGTGTGTTTTGCTTTAGTGGATGGCGCTCCGGTGATTTTCGCTTGAAATATTTAAAGGGAGCGATTAGAATGGAAAGGAAAATGATGTAGAAATGTGTGCCTTTGGAGGGGAAAATGGAAAATAGATGCGAGGCGCCCATAGGGGTATTTGATTCCGGGGTCGGCGGTCTGACCGTAGCGAGGGAAATCATGAGGAATATCCCGAATGAGCGCATAATATATTTTGGGGACACGGCACGTGTTCCCTATGGCAGCAAATCGAAGGATACAGTGCTGCGCTATTCGCGGCAGATTATCCGGTTTTTGCGCACACAGGATGTAAAGGCTATTGTGGTGGCCTGCAATACCGCCAGCGCCTATGCATTGGAAGAAATTAAGAAAGAGCTTGACATTCCGATTATTGGGGTAGTAAAGCCGGGCGCGCGGGTTGCGGGGAAAGCTACAAAGAATGGAAAGATTGGTATCATAGGGACAGAAGCCACTGTGAATTCGGGGATTTACACGGAATTTATCCAGGCGCAGAATCCGGATATTCAGGTGTTAGGAAAAGCCTGTCCTCTTTTCGTTCCATTGGTGGAAGAGGGATGGCTGAAGGATTCAGTGACTGCAGAGGTTGCCGGGAGATATCTGGATAGTTTGATGGAACAGGGAATTGATACCCTGATTTTAGGCTGTACCCATTATCCGCTGCTGCGTTCCCTGCTGAGGGATATTGTGGGTGAGGGTGTAACTTTAGTAAATCCTGCCTATGAGACGGCAAGGGAATTGAAAGAACTGCTGAAACGAGAGCATTTGGAAAATCCCTGCACGGGGGACTGTGAAGCAGAGCGTTATAAATTTTATGTGAGCGATTTGGCGGAAAAGTTTAAGGAATTTGCCAATTCTATCCTGCCGTTTGATATAGAGATGACCAGACAGATTAATATTGAGGAGTATTAGAATATGACAAAGGACGTTTTGCTTCGGATTAAGGGATTGCAGTCTGTGGAAGCGGAAGAAGAAACGGTGGAGATGATTGCTCCCGGAATTTATTTTGAGAGGGACGGCAAACATTATATTAAATATGACGAGGCTGTAGAAGGGACAGAAGAAACCATACAGAATCTCATTAAAGTAGACGGCAGCAGTATGGAGGTCACGAAGCGGGGAGTGACGAATGCGCATATGGTTTTTGAGCGTAATAAAAAAAATCATACTTATTATAGTACCCCTTTTGGGAATTTGCTGGTGGGTATTTCCGCTAAGGATATTGTGCTGAAGGCTGCTGAGGACAGTCTGGATATTAAGGTAGAATATGCATTAGAAGTAAACTATGAACATTTAGCAGACTGTACAATCAGCATGAATGTGCAGTCAAAGAAAAGGGCACATCTGCATTTGTAACAGATGTGCCTGCCTTTTTATTTTTTTGAAAATTTTCCTTTTACCCGGGCGAAGAAGCCTGCCTTTTTCTTCGGGGCGGTTTCGAGTGAGCCGCGGATGCCTCTTACGCTTGTTATGTAAAGCCCGCTTACAACAGCTTTTACTTCACGCTTTACGGGAAGGCTGTCAAAGATGGATGCTTCGCATACCAGTGTCATAATCTTGGGCCCGACCTTTGCCTTTACGATAGGAAGCTTTGAACGGCGCATCATCTTCGGGGTCTGATCTATGACCATCTGGGGCAGACCTGAATCTTTTAGCTTCATTTTCTTTTTATCAATAATCAGCATTGTGACGTTTTGCTTCGCAGCCTCCATCTGCTCCTGCTGAATTGCCTGCTTTTTCTGCATCTTCCGCCCAAAGAAATAAAGGCCGATGAGTAAAACGATGAGTACTGCCAGAATGATGAGCAGCACAGTTCCTAATGTGGACATAGCGTACCTCCAATTATCTTTTTATAATGTAATGTTTACATTCTAGCATTCTTTGGGGAAAAGTTCAATGATTCTTTTGCGTTATCATCATATCTGGTTTTGCAGGACGGTGGCAAAAGCTTGAATATAGTGATATGTGTATTGTACAGGTGCAGGATTTATGGTATACTCATTTACTAATAAATGGTTCTTTCTCTATTCTGGGAAAGGAGATAACATGGACGAAGTTTTAAAAGAGAAAGAATTGGGCAAAGGGGTTATACAGCGCATAAATAAAGGAGTTTTGTTAAAATGGAAGCATACAAAAGCGAGTTTATCGATTTTATGGTGGATAGTGATGTCCTGAAGTTTGGAGAGTTTACGCTGAAAAGCGGAAGAAAATCCCCGTTTTTTATGAATGCGGGGGCTTACGTAACAGGTACGCAGCTTCGGAAGCTGGGAGAATATTATGCGAAAGCGATTCATGACAATTATGGACTGGATTTTGACGTGCTGTTCGGGCCGGCATATAAAGGGATTCCTTTGAGCGTGGCGACGACGATGGCGATCAGCGAGCTTTATGGAAAGGATATCCGCTATTGTTCGAACAGAAAAGAGGAAAAAGACCATGGGGATGCGGGAATCCTTCTGGGGAGTAAGATCAAGGACGGCGACAGGGTGGTGATTATTGAGGATGTGACCACATCAGGAAAGTCTATTGAAGAAACATTTCCGATTATCCGTGCTCAGGGCCGGGTAGAAATCAAAGGGCTTATGGTATCTTTGAACCGTATGGAGAGAGGAAAGGGCGAGAAGAGCGCTTTGGAGGAAATCCGGGAGAAATACGGTTTCCAGGCAAATGCTATTGTGAGTATGGCAGAGGTTGTGGAATATCTGCATAATAAAGAATGCGGCGGCAGGGTTGTGATTGATGATACCATTAAAGCGGCAATTGATGTATATTATGAGCAGTACGGCGCAAAATAAAGCGGATTAGTAAGGAGGGCTGGTATGAGTGAAAAGGTGTACAGGACAATGGGCGGTGCAGGTGCGTCCGGCATAGCGGTGGGAGTAGTTGTGCTGGTCACAGGGATTGTTTCGGGAATTTTGTTGATTGTGCAGGGGGCAAGACTTTTAAAGAACAGGAAGAGCGTGCTGATTTAAGATGAGGTATGAGACGAAAAGAATGATACGCATAGCCGGGCTGATACTGTTTATCTGTTATCTGCTCGGTCTGACGTATTTTCTGTTTTTTGCGGAGAGTTATGGAAGGACAGTGACAGACCGGGAATATTCGTACAATCTGGTGCCGTTCCTGGAAATTAAGCGTTTTTGGCAGAACAGGGAACTGATTGGGCATTTTGCGGTGTTTATTAATCTGGCAGGAAATGTGCTGGCGTTTGTTCCTTTTGGCTTTTTTCTGCCAATGCTGAGCAGCCATGCGAGGGGCTTATTCCGTATGGGATTGTTTAGCTTTGAGTTCAGCCTTCTTGTCGAGACGATTCAGCTGGTGTCAAAAGTGGGGAGCTTTGATGTGGATGATTTGATGCTCAACACCCTGGGCGGAATTCTGGGATACGTGATTTTTTCGTTGTGCAATTATATAAGGAGAAAAGTGTATGGCTAAGAAACGGATGTATTCTTTCGCAGAGAAAAAGCATTCTCAGAGAGGGCTTGTCTCAACAATCCTGGGAGGGCTTTCACTGGTGATTTTTGGCGCGCTGGCATACCTCGCCTATTATCTGGACGGAGAGGGCGGGGCGTATATGGGAACGATAGGGCTGACAGGCGCCGTATTTTCCGTAATGGGGCTGATTTTGGGATTGGTTAGTTTTGGAGAGCATGACACACATCTGCTCTTTCCGAAGATTGGTTCAATTCTCAACGGCTGTGTGTTGGCGATTTGGATTTTTGTGATTTTGATTGGTTTTGGAGGGTGAGCAGGAGATGGAGAGACTGCGGCAGCAGATGGAATTTATCCTGGAAGTGGATAAGCTGAAAAATATAACACGGCAGACCTGGCTTTCGTCAGGTGAAAGAAAAGAAAATGACAGTGAGCATTCCTGGCATCTGGCCTTGATGTGCGCGTTGCTTGCGGAGTATGCAAATGAGCAGATTGATGTACTGCGCACGATGACGATGGTGCTGATTCATGATATTGTTGAAATTGACGCGGGAGATACGTATGCTTATGATGCAGCCGGAAATGCTACGAAAAGAGAGCGGGAGGTTCAGGCGGCAAACCGCCTTTTTCATCTGCTGCCCCCTGATCAGGCAGAGTACATGAGAGGGCTGTGGGATGAGTTTGAAGCCGGGGAAACAGCGGAGGCAAAATTTGCACTGTCACTGGACAAGATTCAGCCGATTCTGCTCAATGATGCTTCCGGAGGGAAGTCCTGGAGGGAACATCAGGTGAAGGTGTCTCAGATTATGGAGCGGAATGTGCGTACGCCGGAAGGCTCGAAGGAGCTGTGGGGGTATGCCGGGAAGCTGATTGAGAAGAATGTGAAGAATGGGAATATCGAATGTTAGGGGAGGAGCAGAGATGCCGCGAGAGGACAGTATCATACAGGAACGATATGATTTGACGATAGAGCGTATTGCGTCTATATTGCAGGAGCATACGGTATCGGAGCCGTTTGGCGATTATTTCGCAAAGACGGCCTCTTTTCTTTTTATGCTTCATCAGGCAGATATTAGGTGGGAGCGTAGTCTGGAGGAGTGGCAGGAATGGAACAGGCAGCTTTATGAGGACATCCTGCCTGAAAACTATGGGAGCAGCTACGGGAATCCTGCATATGCAGTGGAGCAGCTGGGCGAGGTTCATGGACGGATTTTGAGTTTCCTTTATACGGAACTGAGGGGCATTATCGTATATAAATATGAGGGGCGCCTGGAGGATATCACGGTGCTGCATGAATTGTTTATTGAAATTTACAATTGTTTTGAAGAGGAGGAACTTCCGTCTTACCGTGAAATCCAGCAGATTATTTATTGGCATATCAGTGATTACAGTGATTTGACGGTGAGCCGCCGCATCCGCGAGGCCGTAGACCCATCGCTGGATTTTGCGGCGAAGATTGTTTTGGAAGAGGATTTGACGGATTTGCGTTATCTGTATAAATATGGAGAATACATTACGCAGAATGAGCTTCGGATGGCGGAACACCTGAATTCCCTTCCTCAGGAAACGATTAAACGAATGGCAGACACTTACACAGAAGGATATCGGATGGGTTTTGTGCTGGGGAACAAAGATTTGTCAAAGAAAAAGACGGTAAATATCCGCTATGCTGTCGGATTTGAGAGGATGATCCGCGCAGCAGTGGAAAATTTTTATAAAATGGGACTGAAACCAGTGATTTACCGTTCGGCAGCTGCAAGCGTCAATCGGAGGGGACAGTCTCGTGTGGGGTATTTTGGGGCGATTCCAAACAAGCAGTATGATTATGACCACAGGGCGGACGCAGCAGTTTATCTGGATAAACCCTTTGTGGAGCGAAAGCTCGGTGTGATGCGCGCTGCCTATGAAGAATATAAAGAATTGGCGTATGTCCATGCAGGACCAGCCTGTG
Source organism: Hominisplanchenecus murintestinalis (assembly GCF_943193015.1). NCBI lineage: Bacteria > Bacillati > Bacillota > Clostridia > Lachnospirales > Lachnospiraceae > Hominisplanchenecus > Hominisplanchenecus murintestinalis. Next base: position 28,158 of record NZ_CALPCM010000030.1, on the reverse strand, counting down.
TGGAGACGTTTGGCGAGGCGCCTTTTATACCGGAGAATAAGCCAGAGTCCTATCGTTTTTCAGAAAAGCAGCAGCAGCTCCAGGTCAGCCTGGATAACGAATCCGCCCGCATTACCAACCGCTATATAAAAGGTGAGGAGCGGAGTTTCACGATTATTGCCTTTCCGGTTCCAGAGATTGGTTCAGATTTTTCGGAAATTTTTGACGAAATAGTAAAGATTAATACGCTCGATTATTCTCTGTACCGAAGAATACAGCAGACCCTGATTGATACGCTGGATAAAGGAAAGGCAGTGCATATCCTGGGCTGCGGGGAGAATCATACGGATTTGACGGTACAGCTTCACAAGCTGGAGCATCCGTCAAAAGAAACGAATTTTGAAAACTGCGTGGCAGATGTAAACATTCCGGTGGGCGAGGTATTCACTTCCCCGGTGCTGAAAGGAACAGAGGGCGTGCTGGAAGTGGGGCGCGTGTATTTAAACGAATTGTGTTACGAAAACTTCCATATGGAATTTAAGGACGGAATGGTCACAGAATATACTTGCGGGAATTTCGAATCTGAAGAAGAAAACAGACGTTACATCCGGGAAAATGTGCTGCACCATCATGATACTCTTCCGATGGGGGAATTTGCCATCGGAACGAATACGACTGCATATGCGGCAGCCAGGAAATATGATATCGCCGGATGCCTGCCGATTCTGATTGCAGAAAAAATGGGACCGCACTTTGCAGTGGGAGATACCTGCTATAGCTGGGCGGAGGATACGGCAGTCTACAATCCTGACGGAAAAGAGATTATTGCCCGCGATAATGAAATTTCCATCCTGAGAAAGACAGATATTGGAAAGGCGTATCTGGGATGCCATACCGATATTACGATTCCTTACGAAGAATTGGGGAAAATCGAAGTCATCTGCAGCGATGGCACCCGGATTCCGGTGATAGAAAACGGAAGGTTTGTTCTGGAAGGGACAGAAGAGCTTAACGTACCTCTGGAAAGGGAGGGAGTGGTTTAATAAAAAGCTTTTACTTGGCTGAAAAGGCTGCAAGTAGGAACATGCAAGTAAAAAAATATTTTAAACAAAACTATGAAAAAGAAGGAGAAAAGTTATGAAGGTAAACAAACATAGGAAAAAAATAGCGGCAGCCCTTGCTGTTGGACTTGCACTGTCCCCTGTATCTGAGGATTTATTTGCATTTACTGCCAGCTCGACGCCGGCTTGTGTATCGGCGGCAAAGGCGCGTACAAAAAAAGGCTGGCGTACGATTAGGGGCGGGAAAAAGAGATATTATAAAAAGGGAAAGTATGTCACAGGGATTCAGAAAATCCATAAAAAGTATTATTATTTTGATAAGAAAGGAATTATGAAGACTGGAACCGTGTATAACCGGACAGCCGTTTATTACCTGGACAACAAAGGTATCCTGGAAGCATTCCGAAAAAAATCTGTTTATTACTATCCAAATGGCAAACGTATGAGCACAACAGAGGCACAGGATTTCAAAACTCTGCAGACGGCAAAATCCATTGCAGGGCAGGTTACAAATTCCCGCATGACCCAGGAACAAAAACTAAAAGCATGTTTTGACTGGGTGATTTCGAAACCTTACGTTACCAGGCGTACATTTGCAAATGTGAAAGGCTGGCCGGCAGTTTATGCCAATGACCATTTCCTTCTGGGGGGCGGCAACTGTTTTTCTGATGCAGCCGCATTCGCCTACCTTGCCAAAGCTCTTGGATATAAAAATGTTTATGTCTGTGTAGACTGTGACGGAAGCGGAGGGCGGGGGCATGCCTGGGCGGAAATAAACGGACTGGCTTATGATCCGCTTTTTGCAGAAGCTAAAAGTTATAGTGCAAATTATGCAGCGCCATACGGCACCTATATTCTGCATCCGATTCTGCATATTGCTTTGTAGATTCAGTGTTAGTCATTTGGTAGTCAAATCAGAAAAAGCCGCTCAAAAATGGGCGGCTTTCATTGGTCAGAAAATGAAAAAAGCCTTGAAAACCAAGGCTTTTTAAAAAGCTGATGACGGGACTCGGACCCGTGACCTCCTCACTACCAATGAGGTGCGCTACCACCTGTGCCACATCAGCCTGTACACAACAAATCATCGCTACGTTTAGCAATTCTACCATAAACCAGATTCCTTGTCAACGGCTTTTTTGTATTTTTGTCTGGTGTGATAGTTGTATTTTTTTTAGGAATATAGTAAGATGAATGAAGAGCAAAAGAAAGGGGAAATGTATGGAACGAGAACTGATTTTCTGGCTGGTTCTGCTGGTTGTCCTTCTGGTGATAGAGCTGGCTACCCTTGGGTTGACGACAATTTGGTTCGCAGGAGGCGCTGCGGCTGCTTTTGTAGCATCGATTCTTGGGGCGGGGCTTGTGGTGCAGATTGTGGTCTTTTTGGCAGTGTCCATTTTACTGCTGGTATTTACCAGACCCTTTGCTGCAAAATATATTAATAAAAACAGAGTAAGGACAAATGTGGACAGCTTGCTTGGGCAGAAGGCGGTAGTGACGCAGGATATAGACAATTTGGCAGGAACGGGCGAAGCCCGGGCAGACGGCAAGGTATGGATGGCGCGCACAGAAAATGATGGGGAACAGATTGTGTGCGGAACCACAGTTACGATCCTGGGGGTGAGCGGTGTGAAGCTTATTGTAGAGAAATGATAACTGACGGAGCAAGCAGTAACAAAATGGAATATGAAGAGAACTGGGAGGTATGATTATGGAACCTGGAAATATTGTTGCATCGGTATTGGTTGGGATTTTGGTGTTGATTGTCCTGATGATTTTGATTTCGTGTATCAGGATTGTACCGCAGGCGACGGCGTTGGTTATTGAGCGTTTGGGGGGATACCGCGGAACTTGGAGCGTGGGGCTTCATGTGAAAGCGCCGTTTATCGACAGAGTTGCAAAAAGGGTGAACTTGAAAGAGCAGGTTGTTGATTTTGAACCGCAGCCGGTTATTACAAAAGATAATGTAACTATGCGGATTGACACGGTTGTATTTTATCAGATTACAGACCCGAAACTGTTTGCGTATGGTGTGGAAAATCCGATTATGGCGATTGAGAATCTGACGGCGACAACGCTGCGGAATATTATCGGTGATTTGGAGCTGGATCAGACATTGACTTCCAGGGAGACGATTAATACGAAAATGCGTGCATCGCTGGATGTGGCAACCGACCCGTGGGGCATTAAGGTAAATAGAGTGGAGCTGAAAAATATCATTCCGCCGGCAGCGATCCAGGATGCTATGGAGAAGCAGATGAAAGCAGAGCGTGAGCGGAGAGAATCTATTCTCCGGGCAGAGGGTGAGAAAAAGTCCACGATTCTGGTGGCGGAAGGAAAGAAAGAATCGGCAATCCTGGATGCAGAGGCAGAGAAACAGGCGGCAATCCTGCGCGCAGAGGCAGCGAAAGAAAAGATGATCCGGGAAGCCGAAGGAGAGGCGGAGGCTATCCTGAAAGTGCAGAAAGCAAATGCAGACGGACTCCGTTTCCTGAAAGAAGCAGGTGCAGATCAGCCGGTTCTTGCACTGAAGAGTTTTGAAGCTTTGGAAAAAGTGGCGGATGGGAAGGCTACAAAAATTATTATTCCATCAGAAATCCAAAATGTAGCAGGGCTTGTGAAAGCCGTGACAGAAGTAGCGAAAGAGGAGATATAAAAATGAATTTAAAAGGAAGAAATTTTTTGACGTTGAAAGACTATACGGACGAGGAAATCATGTATCTGTTGGATTTGGCGGCAGAACTGAAAGATAAGAAGAAAAAGGGTATCCCGGTGGATACCCTCAGAGGGAAAAACGTTGCGTTGATTTTTGAAAAAACAAGTACCAGAACCAGGTGTTCTTTTGAAGTGGCGGCACATGATTTGGGGATGGGTGCAACGTATCTGGATCCTAAAAGCTCACAGATAGGAAAAAAAGAGAGTATTGCCGATACTGCCAGGGTACTTGGAAGGATGTTTGAGGGTATTGAGTACCGGGGATATGGGCAGGAAATCGTAGAAGAATTGGCAGAACATGCCGGAGTCCCGGTATGGAATGGGCTTACGAACGAGTATCATCCGACACAGATGCTGGCTGATTTGCTGACAATCCGGGAGCATTTTGGAGAGCTGAAAGGAAAGAAGCTGGTTTATATGGGCGACGCCCGTTACAATATGGGAAATTCCCTGATGATTGCCTGTGCGAAAATGGGGATGCATTTTACGGCGTGTACGACAAAAAAATATTTTCCGGATGCGGAGCTGGTGAAGCTTTGTGAAGAGTATGCTGAGGTTTCCGGCGGGAGTGTGACGCTGACAGAAGACGTGATGGAGGGCACGAAAGGCGCTGATGTAATCTATACGGATGTGTGGGTGTCTATGGGAGAACCGGACGAGATTTGGGAAGAGCGTATCCGGGAACTTACGCCGTATAAAGTGACAGCCGATGTGATGAAAAATGCGGGTGAGCAGTCTATTTTCCTGCACTGCCTTCCGGCTTTCCATGATTTAAAGACTCAAATTGGAAGGGAAATGGGAGAACGTTTCCGGCTTGAAGATATGGAAGTTACAGATGAAGTGTTTGAGTCGGTACAGTCAAAAGTGTTTGACGAAGCAGAAAACAGGATGCATACAATTAAGGCAGTGATGCTTGCTACTTTAGGAGAGTAGGATGGATAGGAAAAAGGCCGGGGCAGTGCTGAATCTGGAACTTTTGGGCGGCATTGCAGGTTTGGTTTTAATCATATGTTCCGTAGCGGCATGTTTGGATATCGATAATATGCAGGGATTTTTTGTTCTGATATCGGGTCTGGGCGTACTCGTCAATGGAATCCTGGCAGGATTGAAGCTGCTGAGGAAAAAATATATTTTGGGTACAATCTTAGTGTTTTTTGCAGCTGCACTGTTTGTTCTGTTTATCTTGCAGCTGTTAATAGCAGAAAGGCTTTTAGGATGAAGAGCGAGATTTTACATATTTTAAGAAGTCAGGACGGATATGTGTCAGGGCAGGAGCTGTGTGAAAGGTTTGGCGTTTCGCGGACAGCGGTATGGAAAACCATTAACCAGCTAAAAGAAGAAGGATATGAAATTGAAGCGGTTCCAAACAAGGGATACCATATCACGGCGTGTCCGGATGTGGTATCGACGGAAGAAGTGAAGAGCCTTCTGGAGACGCGCTGGGCGGGGCAGAATATTGCCCACTTTGCTGCTGTTGATTCGACCAATAATAAGGCAAAGAGAATGGCGGAAGAGGGAGCGCCTCACGGCACTTTGGTGATTGCAGATGAGCAGACCGGAGGACGGGGAAGGCGTGGCAGGAGCTGGAACACGATTCCCGGGGCGGCTATTGCCATGACTCTGGTGATACGGCCTGAACTGCCGCCGGAACGGGCATCTATGGTTACGCTTCTGATGGGAATGGCGGTGGCTTCCGGATGCCGGGAGCTTTTGGGACTTCCTGTAGGGATTAAATGGCCGAATGACGCGGTGCTTGACGGAAAGAAAATCTGCGGCATTCTGACAGAAATGAGTATGGAGATGGATGCAATTAATTATCTGGTTATTGGAACCGGAATCAATGTAAATATGGATGAGTTTCCGGAAGAAATCAGCCAGGTAGCTACGTCTCTCTCTATTCATGCAGGGCATACCGTGAACCGGGCAGAAGTTATCTGCCGGTGCATGAAGTATTTTGAACAGTATTATGAGGCATTTGCGGCAGCAGGAAATTTGTCAGGACTGAAGAACATCTACAATGAGATGCTGGTGAACCGGGATGCCGAAGTGCGGGTGCTGGAGCCGGGGAATGAGTATACGGGGATTTCCAGGGGAATCAATGACTTGGGCGAACTGCTTGTAGAGAGGGAAGACCGTTCTGTAACGGCGGTTTTTGCCGGGGAAGTGTCTGTGCGCGGTGTCTATGGATATACATAAGGAGAGGAATATGGAACCAGAAAAGACGGTGCTGTGCGCAGCCAGCGCCTATGAGGAAAAGTTTTATCTTAACAGCCGATTTGAGTCGCTTCCGGCAGGCGTACAGGATGAACTGAAAATCCTGTGCGTGCTGTACACCAATGATGTGGGCGGTATTTTGGTGCTGGAGTTTGATAAGGACGGAACACTGTGTTTTCGTACGGAGGCGGCAGAAAATGATTTTGGTTATGACGAGATTGGCAGTGTGCTGAAAATCAGGCAGATACAGAGAGAGAAAGCGGAACTTTTAGAAGCGCTGGAGATGTATTATAAAGTGTTTCAAACTGCCGGGACAGGTGTGTAAGCATTTTAGGGAGGTCAGGATGAGCATGAAAATAGGGAATGTGGAAATTGAGAGTCCATGTATACTGGCGCCGATGGCAGGGGTAACTGACCTGCCATTTCGTTTGCTCTGCCGGGAGCAGGGGGCCGGCCTGCTGAGCATGGAGATGGTGAGCGCGAAAGCGGTTTCTTTTCATAATAAAAATACGGAAGCGTTAATGGAAATTGCAGAAGGGGAAAACCCTATCGCCTTGCAGCTCTTTGGGTCAGATCCGCATATTATGGCAGAGACAGCTAGGGAGATAGAAGAACGTCCTTTTGATATATTAGACATCAATATGGGGTGTCCAGTGCCGAAAGTGGTGAACAATGGAGAAGGCTCGGCGCTTATGAAAGAGCCGGAAAAGGTAGAAGCGATTGTTTCCAGTGTGGTGAAGGCAGTCAGTAAGCCGGTGACAGTTAAAATCCGGAAAGGGTTTGACGAAAACCATATTAACGCAGTGGAAATAGCCAAAATCATTGAAAGCGCAGGCGCGGCGGCAATTGCCGTACACGGACGCACCCGGGAGCAGTATTATTCCGGCGAAGCGGACTGGGAGATTATTCGCCGGGTAAAAGAGGCAGTTTCCATTCCGGTGATAGGGAATGGAGACGTTACATCGCCGCTTCTGGCAAAACAGATATTGGAGGAAACCGGGTGTGACGGAGTGATGATTGGCAGGGCAGCCAGAGGGAATCCCTGGATTTTTGGGGAAACGGCAGAGTATTTGAAAACGGGGGTAGTACCTGCGCGTCCAAGCCGTCAGGAAGTAAAAGAAATGATTCTGCGCCACTGTGAGCTGCAGCTCCGTTATAAAGGTGAGTATACAGGCATCCGTGAGATGCGCAAGCATGTGGCGTGGTATACGGCGGGATACCCGCATTCGGCGAAGTTGAGGGGACGCGTCAATGAGATTGAGAGCATGGATGCGCTGAAAGCGCTTTTAGAAGAAAGCTTTGGGTGAAAATGATGGACGGGCGGAATTTCAGAGTACGGTATCATGGGATAAAAATTTCAACGCTGGAAGATTTTGCGAGGCTTCGGGGCGGCAGCCGCCAAGGTATGAAAGACGTATGTTTTGTACGGGCTGTGGGCACGTATCCCGGACTGGCAGAGGACATTGAGAAAATGGACAATCTGCTGACAGGGCAGATGAATGCGGGGATATGCAGGTATATCAGAATAAATGCCCTGCCGATGCCTTCCGGGAGCGAAGAGATTTCTGCGTATGCGGGCTGCTATGATAAGTGGGTGAAAACCGGAAAAAAGCGGATGGATATGGCAGAGGGAAATGAAGAATTCCGGCAGGCGGCGGGGCAGGCATTAACAGAAGCGCTGGCGCTGTTTCGAAAAGCGGCGCCAAATGCGACGCCTACGATTGAGCGGAATTTTGCAGTGAAGCTTTTGTACTGGTTTGATAAAATCTGTGCGGGGCTGGCCGGACAGTGGAGGTTAGAGGCATCTATAAAAATTGTGCTTCCCAATATATCGAAAATGCAGGAATATTTATTCAGCTATTTCCTGACGCAGTTAGGAATGGATGTGCTGCTTCTGCAGTGCAGTGTAGATATTGAGGAGAAACTGGAACGTCTGAACTTGTCAGAACAGCTGGAACTGGGCATGATATGCAGGTTTACGATTCCAGAGTATCATGTGCCAGGAGACAGCTTTAGAGATGCTGCTGACGCCGGGGATGGGCGGGAGACAGGAAAGGTACGGACTGGAAATTCAAGAGTGTCGGCAGCGTATAGACAGGACGTAAGAACATCCAGTGGTTCAGAAGTGTCACAGATAGAATCAGGCAGCAGTACAGTGCAGGCATATGAAGAAAATGGAGCAATTCGGGAGTCACGCCCGGTGGTTCGCCTGCCGGAACGCAGGAGAAAAAGCAGGGAATCTGGTATTTTGGGCAGCGGGCGGTTACAGGAGCCCGGCGCCCAGACAGGAGCATCAGGAGGCGGAAAGCAGGAGGGGGCGGCTGATAGCAGAGGTATGGAAGCGCCGCCATTTTCCGGGAACTCCCGCCCCGTTGGCAGTATTGTACGTGATTCCCGTCCGGGCGTTTTACGGCGGGAGCTGGAGTTTGAAGAGCTGGCTCTTCTTGCGTCTTCCGTCGTAATGATTGTGATTCATGACCAGAGAGGAGAAATCGCAGGGACAGGTTCAGGAATCATGGTTGGGAAAGATGGGTACATTTTGACGAATAATCATGTAGCAAGCGGCGGGGTATTTTATGATATCCGGATTGAGGAAGATGACCAGGTTTATACGACGGATGAACTGATTAAATATAATCCCGTGCTAGATCTTGCACTCCTGCGCATTCAGCGCAGACTTAAGCCGATTCCGGTTTATGGGGGTGAGAAGCACCTTGTGCGGGGGCAGAAAGTGGTGGCAATTGGCAGTCCTCTGGGACTGTTTAACTCGGTGTCTGATGGAATTATATCCGGATTCCGCAGCGTGGACGGAGTGGATATGATTCAGTTTACGGCGCCTATCTCCCACGGAAGTTCCGGCGGCGCGGTGCTGAATATGTATGGAGAGATTATTGGAATCAGCACGGCAGGGATAGACAGGGGGCAAAATATAAATCTTGCGGTAGGGTATGAAAATATCCGGCAGTTTATTAGAGGATTCGTGTGAGGAAAGAGAGAAACAAAGTACGCTTGTAAATATGAAACAATTCCTTTATAATAGGGGATAGCCGATTAGGAAAAGAAACATGTACATATTTTGAGAAAAACAGGAGGAAAGAACTTGAAGAACGAAGTTGTTATCGTGCTGGACTTTGGCGGGCAGTATAACCAATTAGTTGCCAGACGGGTGAGGGAGTGTAATGTCTACTGTGAGATTTACTCTTATAAAACAGACATCGAAAAAATTAAAGCTATGAACCCGAAGGGCATTATTTTGACCGGGGGCCCTAACAGCTGCTATGAGGCGGATTCTCCAACATATTCAAAAGAATTGTTTGAGCTGGGAGTTCCGGTTCTGGGACTGTGCTATGGCGCGCAGCTGATGATGCATGTTTTGGGAGGAAAAGTAGAACGTGCTGCTGTACGTGAGTACGGAAAAACGGAAGTGCTGGTTGATAAACAGGATTCAAAGGTATTTGAAAATATATCGCCGAAAACAATTTGCTGGATGAGCCATTTTGACTATATTTCTAAAACAGCACCTGGCTTTACGATTTCTGCCCATACAGCAGACTGCCCTGTGGCAGCGGCGGAGAAGCCAGAGGAAAAGCTGTATGCCATCCAGTTTCATCCAGAGGTGCTTCACACGGTAGAAGGCAAGGAGATGCTTCACAACTTTGTATATAATGTGTGCGGATGTGCCGGGGATTGGAAAATGGATTCTTTTGTAGAAAGTTCAATCAAAGAAATCCGCAAAAAGGTTGGAAACGGGAGAGTGCTCTGTGCGCTGTCTGGCGGTGTGGATTCTTCTGTAGCTGCGGTATTGCTTTCCAAAGCCGTAGGCGAGCAGTTAACCTGCGTATTTGTAGACCACGGGCTTTTACGTAAGAATGAGGGGGATGAGGTAGAAGCAGTATTTGGACCGGAAGGCGAATACAAATTGAACTTTATCCGTGCGAATGTGCAGGAGAGGTTCTATGAAAAGCTTGCCGGGGTAACAGAGCCTGAGAAAAAACGGAAAATCATAGGTGAAGAGTTTATCCGTGTATTTGAGGAAGAGGCAAAAAAAATCGGCGCTGTAGAATTTCTCGTACAGGGAACGATCTATCCGGATGTGGTAGAAAGCGGCCTGGGGGGAGAGTCTGCCGTCATTAAATCCCACCATAACGTAGGAGGCCTGCCGGATTATGTAGATTTCAAAGAAATTATAGAACCGTTGCGTGATTTGTTCAAAGACGAAGTACGTAAAGTAGGTTTGGAACTGGGAATCCCGGAACATCTGGTATTTCGCCAGCCATTTCCGGGACCGGGGCTCGGTATCCGCATCATCGGAGAAGTAACGGCAGAGAAAGTCAGAATCGTTCAGGATGCGGATGCAATATACCGTGAAGAAATCGCAAATGCAGGATTAGATAAGAGCATCGGGCAGTATTTTGCAGCACTTACCAATATGCGCTCCGTCGGGGTCATGGGTGATGAGAGAACCTATGATTATGCCATTGCACTGAGAGCAGTAAATACCGTTGACTTTATGACAGCAGAAGCAGCGGAAGTTTCCTGGGAAGTGTTGAAAAAAGTCACCAGCAGGATTATCAATGAAGTAAGTCATGTCAATCGAGTGATGTATGATGTGACTAGTAAGCCGCCGGGGACGATTGAGTTCGAGTGAGAGGGTAAATCCTCGCAAGTCTTGAAAAATCAGGGCTTGCGGGGATTTTTTAATTGGCGGTGGGTACGATTTGGGTACAGATTTTTAATTCTCATTAAAAGATGAAGAATTATTTCCTGATACAGTTGGTTGTTCATCAGAAGTTTTTTCTTGGTCTATTATTTTTAGATTTATTTTGGCAACATATCCTTCTCTTTCAATACCAGTTTCATCAATAAAAGAAACTTTGTAATAGTAATTTTGATTTTCTATTATTAGTGCTTTGATATTTTGTTCAAGATGGCAAATGACTTCAGCACCTTTTTCGGGAAGCTCCCTTACAAGGCTTGTGGCTTTGGGTATAACATTTTTACCAATCGCTTCATCAAACCAAGGGAAAAATATATGTGCCAGTAAAAATGACATAATAATACAGAAGATATAATGTTCTCTTATATATTTATCTACATTATCATGTAGCCAAATGTTAAAATCTTTCCAAGGTGTATTGTGGTGCTGTAATTCAATAAAACTTTCTTTCAATTCGTCCTTAGAAATATCGGTATCCGTTGCATCATTAATTGTTGCTTGATATGCTAAATCTACTAAACTATCAAATTCTTTACAATGAAAATCACAATTTATTTTGTTAAAGTTGATTTTGCTGAGAACCCTTAACTGTTCGGTTTGTAATTTGGAAAGAGATTCAGACAATTCTTTTACCGTTTGCGTTATACCTTCAAGTGCAAGAGTATAATCATATGATGACATAATCTCGGCAATGTTTCCAATGTTGTGTCGCAGAGATTCATTTATTAGATTTATGTCAGGCAAATTATCAAGCACAGCTTTTGCAAAATTACTTAACATATTTCCTGCTTTTGCAACGGATTCAGTATAAATAGAATTGTTGACCGTTAATTGCAAATTCTGCAATTTTTTGATACTCTCTTTTGCTTCGTCACTGATATTTATTTTGTATGTATCCATGTGAACACCTCCGTAAAGTTTATTTACTTTAAGTATAGCGGACATTGATCAAAATAAAATATCATAAAAGTGTCATAAAACTATCATAAAATATTTGAATTCATAGTCTGTGTATATTTTCAAAGAATAATAAAGAACATATTGATGCTATTCTTTCGGGTTCAATCCCATCACATCCATAGCCTCATCATGCGCCCTCTGTATCTTCAAATTCAAATCAAAAGGCTCCGACTCCGGATAAATATCCATCCAAAGGTTAAAATCTGCTTCTGCCTTTAATAATGCCTCTCCACGCTTTTTCACATCTTTAATAGAATTACATTTCTCCACTTCTTTCATATATTCCTCATAGCGGTCACACCATGAACGCATTAAAGAAAGCGTGCCAAAACTGACAGCAACCATATCATTACCGTCCTGATCCTGATACTCAAACAAATGTCCGTCATATTGCCGGAACACTTGGAAAAGTCTGTGCATGGCTTTTACACCGTCAAAGTCAGAGTTAGTTAATACTTCAACATTGACAGCAAGTGCCTGTGCTAAAGCCTCTAAAGATTTTAATTTGGGGTTTCTACGCCCGCTTTCATATGCTCTAATGTAGGCTTCGCTGACGCCAACCATTTCTCCTAATTGCTTTAATGTCAGACCTCGTTCTTGACGTATACGCCGAATATTTTCGCCGACTGTCATAATATTATGCCTCCTGTGTTATAGGATTTTTCATCAATACAAGTAAATAGCAAATGTAACTTAATAATACCATAAGATACGGAATAAATAAAGAGATATTTAAAAAAGCTATTGACACGTATCAAAAGATACGATAATATATAAACGTATCAAAAAGATACACAATAAAACCAAATGGTATAAACGGGAGGTAAACAACATGAACGAAAAACTTTATTACAATGCCGCAGACATTGCGGCGATGCTCGGCATCAGCATGGGAAAGTCCTACAAGATTTTACGGGAGATGAACAGCGAATTATCTTCTAAAGGATTTCTCACAATCGCAGGGAAAATCCCCGTAGCCTATTTCAAAGAAAAATGGTACGGGGCGGCAAAGGAGGTAAGCGTATGAGCTGTAATGCAAAGAAAGATCCGAACGGTACATGGCGGATACAATACCGCTGGACGGATTGGACAGGAGCGAAAAAGAAATCGCAGAAAAGGGGATTTAAGACAAAGAAAGAAGCGGAAGAATGGTATGCGCATTTCTTATTGCAGCAGTCCTCTGATCCGACAATGACACTGGCTGATTTTTGGGAGATTTACAAGGCGGATATGGAAAAGCGTCTGCGGAAAACTACCATGAAGCAGAAGGAGTATGTGATGAAAGATAAGGTGCTTCCTTACTTTGGCAAGACACCAATTAATGAGATTACTGCTCCTATGATAAGAAAGTGGCAGGGTGAAATGATGGAAAAAGGCTTCAAGCCTACTTATCTGAAAACCATACATAACCAGCTCAGCGCAATTCTGAATTATGCAGTTAATTTTTATGATTTGCGCTCCAATCCGTGCCGGAAAGCAGGAAGCATGGGAAAGAGCAGGGCGGATGAAAGACCATACTGGACGTTGGAGGAATTTCAGAAGTTTTCGGATGCAATTATGGATAAACAGGATTCGTGGGTTGCATTTCAGATTTTATTCTGGACAGGAATGCGTCTGGGAGAATTACTTGCCCTTCAGGTAAAGGACGTAAATTTTGAAGAAGGCACGATTACCGTTGATGAATCCCTTGCGAGGATTGACGGAGAGGATTTGATAACCGCACCGAAAACAGAAAGCTCTATAAGGGTAATTACGATACATAGGGAATTGCAGGAGGTAATCAAAGAGTATACTTCAACACTCTATCGGGCAAGGGCAGGAACACGTCTTTTTGCAGGACGGACAAAGAGCTTCTTTGAGCATGAAATGGAGAGGGGGATTAAGCTGTCAGGCGTGAAAAAGATTACTGTCCATTGTACCCGCCACAGCCATGCGAGTATGCTCGTACAGATGGGGTTCAGTCCTGTTGAGATTGCAAAACGGTTAGGGCATGGGAAAGTTACGACTACGATTGAAACATACTGCCACCAGTCAATGGATGCACAGATAAAAATTGCGGACAGGCTTGGAAAAGTAGAAAGGGGTGAGGAAAATGGCGTGTAAGCGTGAGGACAGGTTTCGGCGTAATACAATCGCTTTTTGGCTGAGTGATGAGGAAAAAGCCCAAGTGGAAGCGAGGATTATATTATCAGGACTTCCCAAAGGAGATTATTACCGCAAGGCTATATTAGGACAGGAAGTAGCGGTAACTGCCGGAAATTATATGTCTAACAGAGTTGCAAAAGCTTTAGAACAGGTATTGAAACAGATAGAAAATGGAAATACAAAAGATGAAAAAATACTGTTGGAATTGGTAAAGCAGTTGTTGGAAGTCGGACAGAATAGAAATGCTTCTGCTGGTAACAGAAGCACTTCGGAAACAGATTAAGTTGTTGGCGCAACTTAATCTGAGTGCAAAAAGGACAAGCCTCTTTACATAAATACGCAGATTTATTATAGCAGAGGCTTTTCCGGATGAAAAGGAGGGAAAGCTGTAAAATTGAATATTTTTTCAGAGGTAAAAGAACATCTGACTGCAAGGCAGACAGCGGAATACTATGGTCTGAATGTTAGAAGAAATGGAACTGCGTGTTGTCCGTTTCATGATGATAAGCATCCAAGCATGAAGATTGATAAAAATTACCACTGTTTTGCCTGTGGTGTCGGCGGAGATGTGGTTGATTATGTTTCGCGTATGTTTGGGCTGTCACAGTATGATGCGGCACTAAAGCTGATAGAGGATTTTTCTCTGCCTGTTGATGCAAAGGGAAATGCGGAGTTGAGTGTGCAGGAAAAAGAGCGTATCCGCAGCGAAAAGGCAGAGCGTGAAAGGGTAACACGCATTCGAGAACGGTTTGAAAAATGGTGCAGTCAGACCATTGATAAATTGAGGGGCTGTATTTCAGAGGTTGACAGCGTAAATCACTTTCTGATTGGGAAACCGCCTGACATTATTTTTTCGGAAGATCATGCGCAGATGCTTCATGCAGAGCCGCTGATTAATTACTGGCTGGATATTCTGTGCATGGGAGATGTTTCAGAGAGGCGGGAGCTGTTTTTAAAGGATAGAAAGAGGGTGGAGGAAATTGCAGGAAAAATCTGTGCAGGCAGAAAGCGAATTATGGAATGCAGTCGGGGAAGCGCTTGATGCAGAAATGAGTACCGTAGAGGACGTGCTGGGGTCGCTTGCAAGAACACAGAAAGGGAATGTGAAATCTTCTATCGAAAACTGCGTGACTATTTTATACAGAGATCCGGTGCTGAAAGATGCCATATGCAAAAATGAACTGACAAATAAAATTGATATTGTAAAGCAGTTGTCGTGGAAACGGAATGGGAGCTGTGTCACCGATGTGGATATGTACCAGATCCAGCGATACATAGAAACAAATTATGGCATTTCCAATGATAAGGCTATCAATAAAGCTGTCAGTATTATAGCCAGCGAGAGAAGTTATCACCCTATAAGGGAATTTCTTGAAAATCTGCAATGGGATGGAAAAAACAGGATTGCAAATCTGCTTCCACGTTTTCTTGGCGCAGATGATAATGAGTACACAAGAGAAATTATGCGGCTTTTGATGCTGGCGGCAATACGCCGGATTTATGAGCCAGGTTGCAAGTTTGAGATTATGGTCTGCCTTGTGGGCGGTCAGGGCGCAGGAAAGTCTACATTTTTTCGCTTTCTCGCTATCAATGATGAGTGGTTTACGGACGATCTGAAGCGCATGGATGATGAAAATGTTTACAGCAAGATGCAGGGGCATTGGATCATTGAGATGTCGGAAATGCTTGCCACTGTCAATGCAAAAAGTATTGAAGATATTAAATCGTTTTTGAGCAGGCAGAAAGAAACATACCGTATTCCGTATCAGACTTATGCGGAGGACAGACCAAGACAGTGTATCTTTGTCGGCACATCAAACAACCTTGATTTTCTTCCGCTGGACAGAACGGGGAACAGAAGATTTGCGCCTGTTCTGGTTCATCAGGAGCGTGTGGAGAAACATATCCTTGAGGACGAAAAGGAGTCGAGGGAATATATTGTGCAGGCGTGGGCGGAGGCTATGGTTATCTATAAGAACTGTACGCATGAGTTAAAGCTGTCAAAAGAGATGGAAGAATATCTGAAGGAGATGCAGAAACAGTTTATGCCGGAAGATACAAAGGTTGGAATTATTCAGGCGTGGCTGGACGATTGTACCGACAAGTATGTGTGCAGTGAGATGATTTACAGAGAAGCATTGCGGCATGAGTATGAGGAACCGAAACAATGGGAGATTAAGGAAGTTAACAGCATTATGAACACCTGTATTAACGGCTGGGAGAAAATCAGCTCCCACAGGTTTGGCAGGTATGGATTGCAGCGTGGTTGGAAACGCAGAACCGATATGCAGGGATTTTCACCATTGCCGGATAATGCGCAGTTACCTTTTAAGGAGTAAATGGAAGTATGCTTTAAACTCTTTTTTATCCGGTTTACAGGGCGCGTTTACATTTTTGTAAACGGTGAGTTTACAGCGGAATATAGGAAAATCAAGGCTTTCCGCTATTTGTAAACGGTGTAAACCGAAAAAAATGAAAACACAATAATAAGATTAACAATAATAGGAGAGCATTTATTATGCAGAAATATAACAACACAAAAATCATTATCGGACTGGATCATGGTTATGGCAATATAAAAACAGCACACAGGGTATTTAGGACAGGCGTGGAATGCTTTGAGGAAGAACCGATAGTCAGTGTGAATTACATCAAGTATAAGGATAAGTATTATGTGATTGGGGAAAATCACTTAATTTATCAGGGGAACAAGACAGATTCGCAGGACTTTTTTATTCTCACATTGGCAGGATTGGCGGAAGAACTGAAATTCCGAGGTCTGCATGAAGCAAAAGTGGTACTGGCAGTTGGACTTCCGCTTGCTTGGGCGAAAAGTCAGGCGGCAGATTTTAAGAAATATCTGATGCAGGAGCAGGAATTATTTTTCTCATTCCGTAAAGAAAGCTACAGAGTGCATTTGTGCGGAGTGGAAGTGTTTCCGCAGGGATTTGCGGCGGTATGCAACGCCGGTTCAATGAAAGGGTTTAACATGATAGCGGATATTGGGAATGGTACGATGAACGTGATGCAGATTGTGGACGGCAGACCATTAGAGAAAAGCCTTGTGACAGACAAATTTGGTGTTTCGATCTGTATGAAAGAAATACAAAAAGAACTGTCCAAATCGGCGGGCGAAAGTGTACCGGAGATTATGATTGAGCCGATGCTGATAAATGGTTTGCAGGGCAGGACGGATGATGTTGCAAAAATAGTCAGCCGGATTGCAGAACGGTATGCAGGAGATATTTTAAAGAGGCTGGTTGACTATGGGTATAAGGAAAGTCTGGTGCATCTGTATGTGATTGGCGGGGGTGGCTGCCTGCTCAGACATTACAGTGATATTGCTTCAAAAGGGAATGTGACTTTTATTGAGGACATCTGTGCAAATGCAAAAGGATATGAATACCTTGCAATGCAGAAACAGCGCAGACAGGCAGTGTAGAAATGAGGTTATGGAATGAGAAAGGCTTATAAATGCAGCAACATAAAATTCTGTATGGAAGATGAGAACCAACGCAGGACTTGGGAATATTTGCAGGGCATTACACGAAAGGACGGTTCTTATGGAAAGATACTTTCTGATGCGTTTGTAGCGGTTCTTGACGGGCGTATACAGGCTGAAACTGATAATGCGGTGAGTGATTCTGCTATTCTGTCGGAGCAGGATACAGATATTCTTGGGAAGATGCTGGACAGGGCGTTAGATCAAAAATCCCATGAAATGCTCCAAGAGCTACAGAGAGCCTTAACTGAGCAGATCAGCAACAGCTTCAGTGAATATGTTTCTGTATTTTATTCCGGTGCGGAAAATCTTACGAAAAAGACTGATGCGGACGGAATAGGGCAGATGCAGGAGCCAGAATTGTCTGAGGATATGATAGCGTTTGCATTTGCAATGGGCGAGTAGGCGGTTCCAAATTTTTATATTCGGCACTCTTTTCCGAAAAGGAAGCCTATGGAACGGTACCGAAAAGCTTAAATTCGGTACTGTTGACTAAAACGAATGACGGCTGTATTTTGCCGGAATGAGCAGTCTGTCGGATGGTTTTTCCGGCAGACCACGGATGCCGTCAGGCAGAATACCCTCGGAGAGCGCCTTACTTCTGATGCGTATGCGTCAGAAGTAATAAGGCGTTACTTTTGACAAAAGTAACAAAACCATAGTTAATATGTATACATAAAAATATGAGAAAGAGAGTGATGCGTTGGCGGCAAAAACAATTTCTTTTCCAAAAGGGAAAGGACATCTTACGCACAATAACAGGGAATTTATTTGCAATAATGTGGTGCCGGAAAGAACAGCTTGGAACCGGATTTACATACAGGAACCATTAAAAGATGCCTATGAAAAATGCTTCGGACAGGCACTTCGGGATTATAATGCGGCGCAGAAGCGTAAAGACAGGCAGAAAGACGATTATCTGAAAGAGATAGAAAATTCTGGCAATAAGGAAAAGGCTTTTTATGAAAATATCGTACAGATAGGTAAAAAGACAGATACTCCGGTTACGGACGAAAACGGAGTGCTGACAGAGGAGGCAAAAGCGGCAATAGAAGTCTTAGACCGCTATGCAAAGACTTTTCAGGAGCGCAATCCGAATCTATATTTATTCAACTGTGTGATGCATCTGGATGAGGCAACACCGCATCTACATATAGACTATATTCCGGTAGCGCATGGATATAAAAATGGCATGAAGACACGCAACAGTCTGACAAAGGCATTCCAGCAGATGGGATTTGCAAAAGCGGTCAGTAGAAAACAGAATGAAACTGTCGCATGGCAGGAACGAGAGAGGGAATATCTGACAGAACTGTGCAGGGAGCAGGGGATTGAGATAGAAGTTCTCGGTGTACAGCGTGATAATCTGTCGCTGCCGGAATATAAGACAGCAATGCGTGAAGTGGAAAAACTGGAACAACATGCGGTGGTGCTGGATAAGCGGAATGAGGCTCTTGAGCAACAGAATGATGATCTTGTGCAGAAAACAGCAGAACTTCGTGGACAGGTGCAAGAAATGGAGGTACAAAACAATGAGTTGGTTTTACAGGCACAGAAACTCACAGAGCAGATTGAGGAAGCAGAGGAAAAAGAAAAAGCGGCGAAGGAAGTTCTTGCGAAACATGATTTAAGGGCGGAAACATTTAAAATGATTTCAAAGGAAGTGGCGGCAGAAACAAAAAGTATGAAAAGCGTTGCTGTTCCAATGACAAATCTTTTTGGTAGTGAGGAATATGTCAAAGTAAAGAAAAGCGACTGGAATAAAATATTGGATGCTTTCAGTAAGGCGGTGTCGAGAAATCATCTCTTGGAGAAATATGAGAAGAAGATATCGAATTTGGAGCAGAAGATAGCTGCGCTTACTGAGCAAGTCGAAAAATTAAAACGGTTTGTAGCATCAAGGGGACTTGGAGAGGCGTTTGTGGAATTTGTAAAATCGCTTGCGCCAAAGACCATGAAGCAGAGGCTGGAGGAGGCAAAAGCGGATGCTGCGGAGCATAATCGACAGAAACAGAGCCGCCGACAGGACATGGTGAGTAAAAATAAGCAACGGCAGCAGGAAATGTAGATTTATGAAAAGAGAGGAACAAGTGATGAATATATTGTAAGCGACATTGTTTCTTGTTCTTGCCTGCTCAAGAGCTATTGTTTCCAGAGGATTTGTAGAATATTTATCTTAAAAAGAACTGTCGTTTACTATAACTTATGAAAATGTGGGGATTATCTGATTCCGAATTTTGCTTTGGAACCGGAAGGGGAGTTAAGGAAATTCAGATTGATGCGAATAGATTGTCTGAAAGAGTATAGGGATGGTTTTTATCATGGTATAGTGTTACTGGACAATTCAAAGTGCAAGAACACATATACCGGATGTGAAAATCCAGAAATTTGGATTTTGGGTTTGATAGATAGGATATGTGGTTTCAGTGCAAAATACTTTCTTTGTACTTTTTTGCTATATATAGTGCATTGCAAGTGCTAGATAGGTTTATATATAGATAGTGAGATGATATAAACGACTTTTTGTACTGGGACCATATATTTTAAGGTAAAAGGTTGCATTATCACGAAATCGTGATATAATAAACATGATAGTTGGCTTTGTTGAATGGAGAAGAATTGTGTCCGTAGAGTATGGTAGATTATTTGAAAGAATGAAAAATGGAAAAATATCAGGAGCTGAACTTGCAAAAAAGGCAGGGATTAGTGGGAATATTATGACTAGGATTCGGCGAAATGAATATATATCTTTGGAAAGTATAGAAAAAATATGCAATGCTTTGAACTGCAAGATTGATGACATCATTGAGTTTAAGGCATAAGAATGGAACATCGTATATGGTATATTTATAGAAATTAAGTGAATGAAGGATGATTACTATGTCAAAGATACAAGAATTTAGAATTTTAGATTTGTTTTGTGGAGCAGGAGGATTTTCTTATGGTATGCATAAGAATGAACATTTTACAACAGTAGTAGCACTGGATTTTAATGAACAAGCGGCAGATACATTTAAAAGAAATATGCCTTTTTCCGAGGTGATTACTGGAGATATCAAGGAAGAAAGTGTTAGGCAAATAGTTTTAAAAGTTGCAAAAGAAAAAAAGGTGAATATGATTATAGGTGGACCGCCCTGTCAAGGATTTTCCTTGAAAGGGAAAAAATTGGGTTTAAAGGATTCAAGGAACTATCTTTTTTTAGAGTATTTAAAATTTGTTGAGGAAATCAAACCAGAAATTTTTGTGATAGAAAACGTAAGGAGTTTGTTGACAACGGCAGATGGTTGGTTTAAAGACGAAATTCTTGATTACATATATAAACTAGGTTATAATGTGGATTATGGTGTGATGAACGCTAGAAAATTTGGCGTACCACAGACTCGGGAACGAGCAATATTTATTTGTTCTAAAACTAAGACAGTGGTATTACCAAAAGGAGACGAGAAAATTGTAACGATCAGAGATGCTATGTCGGATCTTGAATATTTGGAATCTGCCCAGGGAGAGTTTGAATGCGATTATATAAATGAACCGAGGTCAGAATATCAGAAGTTAATGAGAAGTCACTCGGATAAATTATATAATCATGTCGCATCTAACCATTCTACAATGGTGTTAGAAAAACTAGCTATGATTCCGCCTGAAAAAGGGAAAGAATTTCTACCAGATAAACTTAAAGGCAATCAGAAGTTTGATACAACTTGGGGTAGACTAGTTTGGGATGATGTTTCGCCGACAATAGATACCCGATTTGATACCCCATCAAATGGAACTAATTCTCATCCAGTATTAAATCGTTCAATAACACCGAGAGAAGCGGCAAGAATACAGAGCTTTGATGATGAATTTGTGTTTTATGGGCCAAGAAGGGCAATTAGCGCACAGATAGGTAACGCAGTTCCGCCTTTAATGGCAAAGGCAATTGCAGATCAAATATGGGAGATGTATGATGAATAATTTAAAAGATATGGAATTTTCGACTCGGAGTATTGCTTATGAAAATTCTTTGGATGATAAATATAAAAAGGATAACGGAATTTTTTATACCGATTTAGAGCTAGCCAATGCTATCGTAGATTTTTTGAAAATACCCAAAAAGTCAACAATCATTGATCCTTGTTGTGGCACTGGTAGCTTTTTATATTCTTTAAAGTCACATGGTTATGAAAGGATTTTTGGGTGTGATTTTGATGAAACTGCTGTTTTACAATGTAAAAAGTTGACTAAAATGCGTAATGTGAAAGGTATAGATACTTTGGGAAATAGTGGGGAACAAATACTTAAATACATAAACAGAGAACCATTTGACTATGTTATCGGTAACCCGCCGTATGCACCAATTAGCGGTAACACAACATTAGAAGCAGATACAGATTTTAGCAACATTGTAAAAGAATCTGGAAACAACCTGTTTGTAGCAGCACTTTATAGAGCATTTGAAATATGTAAGGAGTCAGGGATTATTTCGGTAATTGTACCTAAAAATCTCTTGCATATTTCTTGCTATAAGAAAATTAGAGAGAAACTCTTAAAGGAGAAAAGGCTTATTTCAGTAATAGAATTAGGAATACATTTTAAGGCAGTAAGAGGAGAGCAGATTGTACTCACTTTTCAAAATTGCATTGCAAATAAAGATGATAAAGTAACTTTTTATAGATATGATAAAGGGGAAATTCAAAAACTTTCCTCTGTGTTGCAATCGTATTATAACAATGAGATAATTGTATTTACAAGCGAAGAAGAGGTGCCTCTTTATGATAAATTAAGAGTCTCCTATGATCGTTTAGGTAAAATATGTGTTGAAGATATACGTCGTGGACATGATAAGTCGAGTGATGCTGTTAAGGGGAAGCAGATAAGAAAATTTGGATTTAAAAACATGAATGTTCCCAATAAAGGAAATCAGATTTTTATACAGAATATTTTTAGCGCAGAAGCGGGTATTACAGCAAGTTTTGCAGGAGATCTAAAGTCAGGAGAAACTGTGACTATAGTTAAGATGGAAAGCGAGGAATTGTGTAAATACATTTTAGGATTATTACATTCAAGGGTATGCAACTATTTCCTTATTCGTTTTGAATTTAATAATTCAAGGCTTACCATACATACTGATGCAAAATATTTAAATCAGATTCCGATAGTTATAGACAATATCGCTATGGATGATGTGGTAAATATAGTCAATAAGATGGAAGAAGTAGAGTATATGAGTGCTGAATGGTTTGAGCTAAATGAATCGTTAAATGCGATAGTATATGATATCTATAAGTTGAGTGAAGAAGATCGGCAATACATTGAAAATGAAATGCGCAAAATTAGTGCGAGTAAGTGGTATGGTAAAGAAATTTGCTCAGCGTAATAGAAGGAGACCAGCTATGAATAATGAAATGGCTTATTTGCTTGGTATGATAACAGGAAATGGAGAGATTCAGAGAGGATTAAATGAAACAACGATTGTAATTGAAATTCCTCATAAAAAATTAGAAACAGAGTTTGAAAAAGATGTTAGTATTTATGTGAAAGCTAGTATAACAGATATCAGAGAAGTGATAGAACCACTTGTGGGAATAGGTTTGAGATTTAGTCAGAGTGTAAATGTGTCTTTCATTTCGTTTTCAAAGCCTAATGAGGATTATTTAATAAGAGAAATAGTTCGTTACATTGGTGGGGCTACATCTCATAATAATGTGCGCATTGCCTCCGAGGTATTTGATTTTACTTTAGATGAAAGAAAGCAATTTATTAAAGGATTTGCTGATGTAACTGGATATATAAGAAAATCAAATTATTTTTTTAATAAAGAGATGCATAGAGTTTATTTTGAGATACCACAAAACTGGAACCTAGTTACGGATTTTTGTAACTTACTTAAAAGTGTAGATATCCCAGTTCAAAATATTGATTGGGGACATCCGAATATGAGAGATGGGAACCTAAAGAAATATAATGAAGGAAAGAAAGATTTTTGGAAAAAGGAACATCAAGTAAAAGTATGGGCAAATGAGTATAAAACAATAGGATTTGCGGTTATACATAAAAATGAAGCTCTGGAAGAGTTTGCACAGCAACAAGTGTTGTTTATTAAATTGCAACATAAAAAAGTATCCGATGTTACACATAGATATTATTGGGAGATGATCGGAAAAAAGAAATTAAAACCATTACATCCCGGTGAGAATGATGAATCCATTCCGGAAGAGATTAGAGGAAAACATTATGATTCATGGAAAGAAATTGCAGGTGATTTGGGTTATAAAGAAGATGGAGAAGGAGAATGAAAGAGGAAGAGCTTTATGAACCAATGTGCAAATGGCTGAAGCAGTATTTGTATGATAATTATCCTAAGCACGATGTGATTGTAATTGATTCACATAGTGAGCGCTTAGATAAAGTTTTGGCAAAATTCAATATTGTTAAAGAACAGGCAAATGGTGTTGATATACAGATTGATGTATTGGGAATTGCGAAGCGTGCGAATAGTATTAAGTTGTTTTTTATAGAAGCGAAGAAAACTAGATTGACGCTTCGGGATTTGGGTCAGCTATGGGCTTATTGTAAATTAATAGATCCTAACGAAGCTTGGTTGCTTACATCAGAAAACCTAGGATCATTGAAAAAATTGCTGGCAGGTTTTAATAGAGAGGATCTACTGGATTTTGGTGATGGTAAAAAGATAAAGAAAATGCAAGTAGGCATATGGGATATAAAGAAAGAGATGCCAGATTTTAGCACTATAATCCCTAAAATATGAAAAAAACGAAGGAGGATAATGTTGTGAGTATTGCGAAGCAAATTGAGGAGTTTTTTAAAGAAACGGGGCAGGAGGTGTTTATTGAGGCGGAAGGAAGGCCGTCCGTAATTGAAAAATTTATAGATGAATACAATTGCAGATATGGTCATCACATTGATGAAGATGAAAATGGTATAATAGTTTTGCAGGATGATGCGAATAAATGGGGATTAGAACTAAGAATGTATTTTAATGATAAATCGGGCATTCCTTCTGCAATCAATGTTACGAAAACAAGAGGATATCGAGGAGAATATTTATATAGAATTAATGATATTCAATTGATTCGGGATATGTTTTCTCTAGGATACGAGATTGGACGTAATTAAAAAAGTGATAGAATTTTTGTTAGACTATAGAGCATCCAAGCTAATAATGATCTGACTATAATGATTTTGTATTTTTTGTAAAGAAGCAAGAACCATACAGGAAATTATGGAAAAAATTGGATTAGATAGTCGGACAAGTTTTAGAAGAAAGTATTTAAACACATTGGTAAAAGAAGGTAAATTAAAAATGTCATTGCTAGATAGGCTAAAAAGTAAAAATCAAAAATATTTTTCGGAATTAAGTTCATGACCATATCATGACCAAAATGGTTATGATGCGGTCATGATGCAAAGAAAAACGTGAATTGGCTACACACTGTGTAGCCAATTGTGATAACATGGATTTCTTTAAAAAGTTGTGACACGTCGCAACTTTTGGCAAAATTTCTTCTTGGGTACAATTTGGGTACACCAGCTTTGAAACCATATAAACGTGCAACAAAAACGCATCAAAATGATACGGTTTTGCGAGAAAAAGTAATGTAAAACAGGACTTGCAATGGATAGGAAAAAGAGTTCGAATAAACAAAAATGCTTAGTGAATCCAGTGTTTATGCGGGGTTGCGGCATTTCAAAAGGTCTTTTGATAACAAATTGATAACAGTCGTTTGAGTGCGATTATTCTTGGTGTCTGATGGTTTACAGGTGGCAGAATGATTTGTAAGAGGTTTGGATGGCTGAAATAAATCCATATTATAACGCCCTTAGCTGTGGGTAGGAACTCATGGCTAAGGGCGTTTTTTGTCGTGCTTGTCAATCAGTTTTTAGTTTGTCTTTAAATGATTCGACTAAGACATTGCTCAATTCCTTAGAGGGGACTTCCGCCCAATGCTGCGTGGTGTCAAACTTCGGGTAATTGTACCGCCACTGGTCGTAATCTTCCCTGCTGATTTCCTTGGCAGAGAGTTTGTCCGCCTGCTCTTTCCAAGCGCAGAGCATTTTCAGCAGTTCGGTGGCATCCTTATTTTTGTCTTTGTTGACTTTTAAGCAGATTTCACCGTCTGATTCACTGACGGTAAGACCGTAAATGTCCTCTAGGGTAAATAAGGTGTGCATAAGCCCGATGTAGCTGTCAATGTCGGGTATGTCCAGTGCTTGCGGTGCAACGTCCAAAGCCTGTGCCAGTGCAGCAGTAAGCTCTGCTTTTGGCTTACGAGAGCCTGTTTCGTACTGTGCCAGACGCACGTCTGCGCTCCGTTCGGGAAAACCGACAAGCATACCAAGGTATTTCTGTGTCATGCCCCGCATGATGCGGAAAAAATGTATTCTTTCGCCAATTGCCATAGTGTTTCACTCCTTGTTCGTATGTTTATAAGGAGTATAGCATATATGCTTAGAAAAAGTCAAGAATAAACGAAACAAAAAAGTTTAATATTTTTTTGCAAACCTATTGACAGTAGCAAAAATGTTTAGTATTATGTATTAAGCAAAAACGCTTAACGAGAAAGGAGAAGTTATATGGACAACAAATTTATCCGTGTGGACGAGGTGGCGCAGGAGCTTTCTGTATCAAAGCCTTACGCTTACAAGCTTATCAAGAAACTGAATGACGAGCTAAAGCAACAGGGGTTTATCACGATTGCAGGGAGAGTAAACCGCCAGTATTTCCAAGAAAGGTTTTACGGGGCAGGAGAAAAACAGGGAAAGGAGATGGATTAAATGCCAGTATTTAAGAACGAGGGCAACGGCACATGGTATGTGATGGCAAGGTATGTAAACTGGAAAGGGGAGCATAAACAGAAGTGTAAGCGTGGATTTGCTACAAAACGTGAAGCGCAGGAGTGGGAACGGAAGTTCCAGTTACAAAATTCTGCTGACCTTGATATGGACTTTGAAGCCTTTACGGAGCTTTATGCGAATGATGTCAAGAACCGACTGAAAGAAAACACTTGGCTGACAAAGGAGCATATCATTCGGACGAAGATTCTCCCGTTCTTTGGGAAAATGAAAATTAGTGAGATTGGCACAAAGGAAATCATCGCATGGCAGAATGAACTGCTTGCCTACCGTGACGAAAAGCGCAATCCCTATTCGCAGACGTATCTGAAAACCGTCCACAACCAGCTTTCCGCTATCTTCAACCATGCGGTGAGGTATTACGACCTCCGCTCCAACCCTGCGGCAAAGGCGGGGAACATGGGGAGCGAGGAACACAAGGAAATGCTGTTCTGGACGAAAGAGGAATATAAGAAGTTTGCGGATGAAATGATGGACAAGCCAGTTTCCTATTATGCGTTCCAGATGCTTTACTGGTGCGGAATCCGAGAGGGCGAATTATTAGCCCTGACCGCCGCTGATTTCAATTTTGATAAGGAAACAGTCACGATTAACAAATCCTATCAGCGTCTGCACGGCGAAGATGTGATTACTTCTCCGAAAACGAAAAAGAGCAACCGCACAATTAAAATGCCGAAGTTTCTCTGTGAGGAAATGCAGGAATATATCGGTATGTTGTACGGCTTAAAGAAGAAAGACCGCATTTTCACGGTAACAAAAAGCTATCTCCATCACGAGATGGACAGGGGCGCAAAAGCCGCAGGGGTGAAACGCATACGGATTCACGATTTACGCCACAGCCACATCAGCTTGCTGATTGACATGGGGTTCTCGGCGGTGGCGATTGCTGACCGTGTGGGGCATGAGAGCATTGAAATCACTTACCGCTATGCACATTTGTTTCCATCAAAGCAGACAGAGATGGCAGACAGGCTTGACGATTTAGGGAAGGGGGATTTTTGATATGTCGGCAAAGAATTTAGACAACTGCAACCGTTGGAGGAACAAGACCGTCGCCTTTCGGGTATCTCCTGAAGAAAATGAGCGGATTGACAAAGCGGTGCGGCTTTCGGGGCTTACCAAGCAGGACTATATCACAAGGCGGCTTTTGTGCCAAGATGTGGTCGTGCAGGGCAATCCGAGGGTGTATAAGGCTCTCCGCAACGAGCTTGCCGCTGTCCTTGCAGAATTACAGAGAATTGAAGCAGGCGGGGGCGTAAATGAAGAACTGCTTGACACAATCGAACTGATTGGCGTTATCCTCGGCGGTCTGAAAGGAGAAGATGAAAATGGAAAATAAAAAAGAAATGACTGCCTTTGGCTCATCTGTTGGCGCAGATGAAAGGCAGCCAATTCAAAAATGTAATAATAACAGTATAACCCTAAAAACCGCAAAATTCAATATTATTGTAGAAAAAGGCGGTGGATGCAATGGCTGAACTTAAAATTTTGAACATGGACGAGATACCTGCAACCGAGGTCGGGTGGCTTTGGTATCCGTATATTCCTTATGGAAAGATAACCATTGTCCACGGAGACCCCGGCGATGGAAAGACAATGATGATTTTACAGTTAGCTGCTATCTTATCAAGGGGAGATAAACTGCCTTGTGATGATACGGAGCGTGAGCCGATAAGAATTATTTACCAAACCGCAGAGGATGGACTTGGCGATACAATTAAGCCCCGTCTGCTTGCAGCCAATGCAGACTGTACGCAAATCAAGGTGATTGACGAGTCGGAAGCTGCACTCTCAATGCTTGATGAAAGAATTGAACAGGCAATTATTGAAACGGGCGCAAAGGTAATTATTTTAGACCCCGTACAAGCGTATATCGGCTCCCAAATTGATATGAACAGGGCAAACGAAGTCCGCAATGTCCTTTCGCAGTTAGGACGGGTAGCAGAAAAATATGGGTGCGCCGTTATCCTTGTCGGACACTTGAATAAAGTACAGGGCGGCAAAGCAAATTA